>NZ_JAFEHE010000006.1:0-212702 GCF_016887925.1 Pseudomonas sp. MIL9
CTGAAAAACGCCCCGCACACCGCGGCGGAGCTGGTCGGTGAGTGGTCGCATCCGTATAGCCGGGAGCAGGCGGTTTATCCGGTAGCGTCGCTGATCGAAGGCAAGTACTGGCCACCGGTCGGTCGTGTCGACAACGTCTTCGGCGACCGCAACCTGGTTTGCGCCTGCCCGTCGATCGAAAGCTACGCTTAAACGAATGAGGGGGCGGGTTTGCCCGCCCCCACTTTCAAGAACACCACAAAACCCTGTAGGAGCTGGCTTGCCAGCGATGAGGGTGGATCAGTCTACGTATCTGTTGCCTGACCCACCGCCATCGCTGGCAAGCCTGCTCCCGCAGGGAATGCATCAAGCCAGAATTTCCGTCCATTCCTATAACAAGAAACCGGAGAACAACCATGTCGTTAAGCGTGTTCGACCTGTTCAAGATTGGCATCGGCCCTTCCAGCTCCCATACCGTCGGCCCGATGCGTGCCGCCGCGCGTTTCGCCGAAGGCTTACGCCGTGACGGACTGCTGACAACGACGACCTGCGTCAAGGTCGAGCTCTACGGTTCGCTGGGTGCCACCGGCAAGGGCCACGGCAGCGACAAGGCTGTGTTGCTCGGCCTGGAGGGCGAACACCCGGACACCGTAAACACCGAAACCGTCACCGCCCGCCTGCATGAGATTCGCGGCAACGGACGCTTGAACCTGCTCGGCGAACACAGCATTGCGTTCAACGAGAAAGAACACCTGGCCATGATTCGCAAGCCGTTGGCCTATCACCCTAACGGCATGATCTTCCGCGCGTTCGATGCGGCAGGCCTGCAAATTCGCAGCCGCGAGTACTACTCGGTCGGCGGCGGGTTTGTCGTCGATGAAGACGCTGCAGGCGCCGACCGCATCGTTGAAGATGCCACGCCCCTGACCTTTCCCTTCAAAAGTGCCAAGGACCTGCTCGGTCACTGCACCACCTATGGCTTGTCGATCAGCGAGGTGATGCTGACCAACGAAAGCGCCTGGCGTCCGGAAGCGGAAACCCGCGCCGGTCTGCTGAAAATCTGGCAAGTGATGCAGGACTGTGTCGCCGCCGGTTGCCGCAACGAAGGCATCCTGCCTGGCGGTTTGAAGGTCAAGCGTCGTGCGGCAGCGCTGCATCGGCAATTGTGCAGCAACCCCGAGTCCGCCTTGCGCGATCCACTCTCCGTGCTGGACTGGGTCAACCTCTACGCCCTGGCCGTGAACGAAGAAAACGCCAACGGCGGACGCGTGGTCACGGCCCCCACCAACGGTGCGGCCGGGATCATTCCGGCCGTGCTGCATTACTACATGCGCTTTATTCCCGGCGCGAACAATGACGGGGTCGTGCGTTTCCTGCTGACCGCTGCGGCCATCGGCATCCTGTACAAGGAAAACGCCTCGATCTCGGGCGCCGAAGTCGGTTGCCAGGGTGAGGTGGGCGTGGCGTGCTCCATGGCGGCCGGCGCGCTTTGCGAAGTCCTCGGCGGCAGCGTTCAGCAAGTGGAGAACGCCGCTGAAATCGGCATGGAACACAACCTCGGCCTGACTTGCGACCCGATTGGCGGACTGGTGCAGGTGCCTTGCATCGAGCGCAATGCCATGGGATCGGTCAAGGCCATCAATGCCGTGCGCATGGCCATGCGTGGTGACGGCCAACATTTCGTCTCCCTCGACAAGGTCATTCGCACCATGCGCCAGACCGGCGCCGACATGAAAAGCAAATACAAGGAGACCGCCCGTGGCGGTCTCGCGGTCAACATTATCGAGTGCTGATGTGCGCTCACCTGCACACTTCTTCAGGAGCTGAATATGTCCACCGAACAACTGTTGAAAACCCCGTTGCACGCCCTGCACATCGAGCTCGGCGCACGCATGGTTCCGTTCGCGGGCTATGACATGCCTGTGCAATACCCGCTGGGCGTGATGAAAGAACACCAACACACCCGCGACCAGGCCGGCCTGTTTGATGTGTCGCACATGGGCCAGATCCGCCTGACCGGCGCCAACGCCGCCAAGGCCCTGGAAACCCTCGTGCCAGTGGACATCATCGACCTGCCGGTGGGCATGCAGCGCTACGCGATGTTCACCAATGAGAGCGGTGGCATCCTCGACGACCTGATGGTCGCCAACCTGGGTAACGACGAGTTGTTCCTGGTGGTCAACGCCGCCTGTAAAGATCAGGACCTGGCGCACCTGCGCAAGCACATCGGCAATCAATGCACCATCGAGCCACTGTTCGAAGAACGCGCGCTGCTCGCTCTGCAAGGCCCGGCGGCCGTCACTGTCCTGGCACGCCTGGCGCCGGAAGTGGCAAAGATGACATTCATGCAGTTCACTCGAGTGAAACTTTTGGGCGTGGAGTGTTTTGTCAGCCGCTCGGGCTACACCGGTGAAGACGGCTTCGAAATCTCCGTACCGGCACAAAACGCCGAAGCCCTGGCCCGCGCCCTGCTGGCCGAACCTGAAGTCGAAGCCATCGGCCTTGGCGCGCGCGACTCGCTGCGCCTGGAAGCCGGCCTGTGCCTGTACGGCCACGACATGAACACCGACACCACTCCGATCGAAGCTAGCCTGTTGTGGGCCATCTCCAAGCCACGCCGTACCGATGGCGCGCGAGCCGGTGGCTTCCCTGGGGCTGAGACGGTATTCGCTCAACAACAGACCGGCGTCGGCCGCAAACGTGTCGGCCTGCTGCCACAGGAACGCACCCCGGTGCGCGAAGGCGCAGAGATCGTCAACGAAGCCGGCGAGATCATCGGCAGCGTCTGCAGCGGCGGTTTCGGGCCGACCCTTGGCGGTCCTTTGGCGATGGGTTACCTCGACAGCGCTTATATCGCGCTCGATACGCCGGTTTGGGCGATTGTTCGTGGGAAAAAGGTTCCTTTGCTTGTAAGCAAAATGCCATTTGTTCCACAACGCTACTATCGCGGCTGATTGACTGTTCCTATAAGTAACGCGGTTGCGTTAACAGTGCACTAATGTGTAACGCAACCGCCATAAAATAGTGCACTGTTTGAATCTAAGCTTCGATTATGAACTTTGCTTATAACGATCGAAAACAATTGAACAAGCATAACGAATAACGCACCCACTAACCGACCGGAAAATTGCTCAAACTGAGGAAAACCGGGGGCTTTGCGGGGGCTTGTTTTTTCTCCCGTAGTTGGCGTAGAGTTTGTTCACTGTGTTTGCATGGGTCGCTTGGAATCGTGACCTGGGCAGTAGCCTACAAGTTAGCTACATCCCGTTCGACGTCTTCTTACTCTCCTGCAACCAGCCCCAGTACTCTTTCATGAGAAGGAGGCTGTCATCAATTTTAGCGTCAAAGGAAATAAGAAATGTCCCAACGTCAGAGCGGTACCGTCAAGTGGTTTAACGACGAGAAAGGTTTTGGTTTTATCACTCCAGAGAGCGGTCCGGATCTGTTCGTGCATTTCCGCGCTATTCAGGGCAACGGCTTCAAGAGCCTGAAAGAAGGCCAAAAAGTGACTTTCATCGCTGTGCAAGGCCAGAAAGGCATGCAGGCTGACGAAGTCATCGCAGAAGTCTAATTTTCTGTAACGAAAAAGCCCCTGATGCTGACATCAGGGGCTTTTTTGTGCGCGCAAATCCGTAAAATGGCTTCTTTTTTCGCCGAGAGCCTGCCATGTCGAAACACCTGCTTACTCCTCAGGGCGATTTCCCTGTCGCTGGCCTGGGTCGTCGCCTGGCCGCGATGTTCTACGACTTCCTGCTGTGTACCGCGCTGCTGATAGTCACCAGCGGCATCTACAAGATGATTCAAATGGCGATCATCGGCGAAGACAAAATGCGCGCCCTCACCGAATCCGGCGCACTGGATGGCGATCCACTGCTGTCGACAGTGCTCCTGTTCGTACTGTTCGGCTTTTTCGCCAAGTTCTGGACCTGGTCTGGGCAGACGCTGGGGATGCAGGTCTGGTGCATCCGCGTGCAGAATGCCGACGGCTCATCCATCAGCCTGTGGCAAGCTTTGTTGCGCTTCGTGGTGGCCATCGCATCGCTGCTATGTGTCGGCCTGGGTTTTTTCTGGTCGCTGTTCGACAAGCAGAAACGCAGTTGGCATGACATGTATTCCAATACTCAACTGGTGCGGATTCCAAAGAAATCCAAATAAATTCGCACCGCACAAATCATTGTGGGAGCGAGCCTGCTCGCGATGGCGGCGTATCAGTCAACATGCATGTGACTGACAGTCCGCTATCGCGAGCAGGCTCGCTCCCACCGTTTTTTCTACTCGCTGATTGATCTCAGGCGTTGCCCGCCAGTTTCATCCGCGCCGCCTGGGTGAAATCGAGCATGCGCTTCAGCGGTCGAATCGCCTGTGGTATCAGCGCAGGATCAACAAAGATCTCATTCGCCCCCTCCTTCAAGCTCTTCAGCGTGCGCTCAAGGGTATTCATCGCCATCCATGGGCAATGTGCGCAACTGCGGCATGCCGCGCCGTTACCGGCCGTTGGCGCCTCGATAAAGACCTTGTCCGGACACAGCTGCTGCATCTTGTAGAAGATGCCACGGTCAGTGGCGACAATCAGAGTCTTGTTCGGCAGGCTCTGCGCCGCCGCGATCAGCTGACTGGTGGAGCCAACGGCATCCGCCAGTTCGATCACCGACGTCGGCGATTCCGGGTGCACCAGAATCGCCGCCTCGGGATACAGCGCCTTCATGTCTTCGAGCTGCTTGGATTTGAATTCCTCGTGAACGATGCAGGCACCATCCCAAAGCAGCATGTCGGCGCCGGTCTGGCGCTGAATGTAGGTGCCAAGGTGCTTGTCCGGGCCCCAGATGATCGTTTCGCCGTTATCCATGAGGCTCTCGACGATCTCCAGCGCGCAGCTGGACGTCACCACCCAATCCGCCCGGGCTTTGACCGCTGCCGACGTGTTGGCATAAACCACCACCGTACGCTCGGGGTGCTGATCGCAGAACGCGGAAAACTCGTCGACGGGGCAACCCAGGTCCAGCGAACAAGTCGCTTCCAGGGTCGGCATCAGGATGCGCTTTTCCGGGTTGAGGATCTTGGCGGTTTCGCCCATGAACTTCACACCGGCGACCACGACGGTCTTGGCCGGATGGGCATTGCCGAACCGGGCCATCTCCAGCGAGTCGGAGACACAGCCCCCGGTTTCTTCAGCCAGGGCCTGAATGATCGGATCACAATAGAAGTGAGCCACCAGCACTGCGTCCTGAGCCTTGAGCTCGGCAGCGATGGCGGCACGGTAATAGGCTTCCTCATCGGCGGTCAGCGGCCTGGGCTGCTTGGCGTCGAGGTGGGCTTGAACCAGAAGGCGTTCGGAAATCTGCGTCATGTTCGCAAGACCTGCAGGCGCATTCGCGCGAAAGTCGAGTATACACCCGGCTCCGGACCCTTCAGGGGGTACCGCCGGGAAAGTGGGTATTCATCAGGCACGGACAGTGTTGAAGCTGGGCAAGGCTACAGAATATCCCGGGGATGCAAAAGATGATTCTGACCTGCGTCATGCAGTGCAGCCCAAGAACGGGACGGACCTAAATCGCGGGCAAAAAAAAATCCGGAAATCCTCACTTTCGTGGGCCTTCCAGACTTTTAAAACAGCTTGAAAATGGTGGGTCGTGTGGGATTCGAACCTACGACCAATTGGTTAAAAGCCAACTGCTCTACCAACTGAGCTAACGACCCGCTGTGTGGTGGCGCGTATAATACTGATTTTTAAGGACTATTCAACACCTTTTTTAAAATAATTCAAAAATAAGGTGTCGGGTCGCTGATTCCGGCCGCCGCAAAGCCTTCCGCACGCAGTCGGCAGCTGTCGCACTTGCCGCAGGCACGGCCATTATCGTCAGCCTGATAGCAGGAAACGGTCAGGCTGTAGTCCACACCGAGCTTCACGCCAGCCTGGACGATCTGCGCCTTGCTCAGGTTTTGCAGTGGCGCCTGGATGCGGAACCCCTGCCCTTCTACGCCGGCTTTGGTAGCCAGATTGGCCATGCGCTCGAACGCTTCAACGAACTCGGGACGGCAATCCGGGTAACCAGAGTAGTCGACTGCGTTCACGCCGATAAAGATGTCACGCGCGCCCAGCACTTCCGCCCAACCCAGCGCCAGCGAGAGAAACACCGTGTTGCGTGCCGGGACATAAGTCACCGGAATGCCTTCGCTCGGCGCTTCCGGCACGTCGATGCTGCTGTCGGTCAATGCTGACCCGCCAATGCCATTCAGGTTCAGTCCGATCACCTTGTGCTCGACCACACCCAGATCACGAGCAACACGTTCGGCAGCGTGCAATTCGGCACGGTGCCGCTGACCATAGTCGAAGCTCATGGTGTAGCAGCTGTAGCCATCGGCGCGGGCCATGGCCACGACAGTCGCCGAGTCCAAACCTCCGGAAAGCAGGATGACCGCACGTTTTTCAGCAGTGTTCAGTTGTTCTGTCATATCAGCGCCCCGGCTCGTCGTTCCAAAGATATTTATGCAGCTGCAATTGCAGACGCACTGGCAGGTTGTCCGCCACCACCCAGTCAGCCAGGTCCCGAGCATTAAGGTCATGGTGACTAGGCGAGAACAGGACTTCGCCAGCGCGCCGATCAAGACCGTACTGGATCAATTTGGACACGGACCAGTCATAGTCTTCCCGCGAGCAGATGACGAACTTCACCTGATCGTTGGGCGTGAGCAGCTCAATGTTCTCGTAACGGTTGCGATGCGCCTCGTTCGAACCTGGCGTTTTCAGGTCGACGACGCGACTGACGCGGGAATCTACCGCCGATATATCGAGAGAACCACTGGTTTCCAGTGACACTTCGTAACCGGCATCGCACAACCGCTTGAGCAATGGAATGGCATTGGGTTGTGCCAGAGGCTCGCCGCCGGTGACACAGACATAACGCGGACGGAAACCAGCCACTTGCTCAAGAATATCGTCGAGCGTGCGGATGGTTCCGCCGGTGAAGGCGTAGGCACTGTCACAGTATTGGCAACGCAACGGGCAACCGGTCAGACGCACAAAAACAGTGGGCAGGCCGGCGGTCCGAGTTTCACCCTGCAACGAGTAGAAAACTTCGGTAATTCTCAATGTGTCTTGCATAGTCGCCACGGGCGTAACAGCTAAACAGGCTGTCCGCCTCCGTCAGGCACTTCAAGGAACCCCGGCAATGCGCAGATCCCAAAAAGCGTGTTTCAGAAAAAGGGGGTGAATTCTAACGAAAAAACCCGCGACAAGCGCGGGTTTCTTCGAAACGGGTCAAGCAGGCTTACATGCGCTGCAGATCGCGTTGAGCCAGCTGAGCGGCGGAAGTGCCCGGATACTGGGAAACCACCTGCTGCAGAATGCCTTTGACGCGGTCGGTGTGACCAAGTCGGCGCTCTACGTCAGCGAGCTTGTACAGCGAATCAGGCACCTTGGCGTGCTTCGGGTACAGCTGCGAAACCTTGGCAAATGCCTGACCTGCGCCTTGCAGGTCGCCTTTGGCCAGGTTGACTTCGCCCAACCAGTACTGGGCATTACCCGCGTATTGGCTGTTCGGGTATTTACGCAGGAACGCGGCAAAAGCCTGACTGGCCTTGTCGAAATCCTTGGCCTTGATCAGGTCGAAGGCTGCGTCGTAATAGAGCTTTTCCTTCGCCGGGTCCGCCGGTTCGCTACCCGCGGCGGGTGCTTGAGCGGCAGCCGCTCCCGCAGCTCCGCCAGCGGCTGCAACGGGGGCATTCAAATTGCCACCGGTAGAAGAATTCTCAGGAGTCGCGGCCGGTGCAGCGCCGGTTCCTATGCGCCGATCCAGGTCCTGGTATCGCTCCAGGTTTTCCTGCTTCATGCGCGCTACATCATTCTGCAGAACCTCGATCGCGCCTTGCTGACGCTCGATTTGTTGCTGCATCGATTGCAGTTGGTTGAACAGCTCGCCCTGTGCCGAGACAGGGGCCGAAACCCCTCCCCCGGCATAGGCGCCGTTCGTACCGTAACCTGCAGGCGGATAACTGCTCCCGCTATTGTTATAACCGGAGTTGTTATCGACCACAGGAACCGCAGCCCACACCGAAAGCGGTGCGAGACTGAGAGCCAGGACAGTTACAGCACGACGGCACGTTCGCATGACGAATTACTTACGCAGTTCGACGCGACGGTTTTGAGCCCAGGACTGCTCGTCGTTGCCGGTAGCAACTGGACGCTCTTCGCCGTAGGAAACCAGTTCCAGCTGAGCTGGGGAAACACCTTGCAGTACCAGGTAACGCTGAACGGCTTTCGCACGACGCTCGCCCAGTGCCATGTTGTACTCACGAGTACCACGTTCGTCGGTGTTGCCTTCCAGAACAACGCGAGCGCCGTTTGCTTTCAGGTCTTTGGCGTGAACGTCCAGAGCGCGCATGGCTTCTGGCTTCAGGTCCGAGCTGTCGTATTCGAAGTAGAAGGTGGTGATTGCGCGCAGAGCAGCTTCTTCGCTCAGGGAACCGTCAACAGCACCAGTGTTGGCGCCATAACCAGCGTTTGGATCAACAGCGCCTTCACCGGCGTTGTCGCCGCCTTTGGACGAGCAACCTACAGCTACAGCCATGGCCAGAGCCAGCGCAGCAAATTTACCAAACTTCAGCATTTCCATCGTGAAACTCCTAATGAACCCCAGTGTGTTAAGTAAAACGTATAGCGCCGCGTCAGTTCAGGTAAGGGGACCAGGAAGGTTCTCTGACTTCGCCTTGAGCGGTAGGAAGCGGGAGCCTTACGCGTCCATTGATGGACACGAGCATCAAGACTCCCCGGCCCTGCTGGCGGGTGGCGTAGATTACCATGGTGCCGTTGGGCGCGACAGTGGGCGACTCGTCCAGAGTGCTATCAGTGAGGATTTTTACACTGCCTCGCTGCAAATCCTGGGCCGCCACTTTGAAATTGGTGAAACCGTCCTGGCGGTGAATCATCACCAGGGTCTTTTCGTCAGCCGACAATTTAGGATTGGCGTTGTAGTTACCGATGAAGGTCACACGCTCGGCACCACCACCGCCCACGCTGGTTTTGTAGATCTGCGGCTTGCCGCCACGGTCGGAAGTGAAGTAAAGGGTCGAACCATCCTTACCCCAGAACGGTTCGGTGTTGATGCCGGGACCATTGGTGACACGGCTGATCTGACGCGACCCCAGGTTCATCACGTAGATGTCAGGGTTACCGTCCTTCGACAATACGAATGCCAGGCGATTGCCATCTGGCGACCAGGCTGGCGCACCGTTCAGGCCTTCGAAGTTGGTGATCTGCTCACGACGGCCGGTGTCGATGTTCTGCATGAAGATGCGTGGGCGCTTCTGCTCGAACGATACGTAGGCGATGCGCTTGCCATCCGGTGCGAAACGCGGCGACAGGATCGGTTCACGCGATTGCAGCAGCGTCACGGCGCGAGCACCGTCGTAGTCCGAACGCTGCAGCGTGTAGCGAGTGTTCTTCTCGGAGAAACGCTCGGCGGTCACGTACAGCAGACGAGTCGAGAACGCACCTTTGATACCGGTGAGTTTTTCGAACGACTGGTCGGAGATGTAGTGCGCCATGTCGCGCAGTTGATCGACACCACCCGACACGCTACCGGTCAGCACTTGCTGCTCGGTGGCGACGTTGAACAGTGCGTATTGAACCTGCAGGCGACCGCCGGCAGGAACGATGCTACCGACCATGACGTACTGGGCGCCCAGCGCCTTGAAGTCACGGTAGATGATTTCGCTGGCCTGGCTTGGCTGGCTGATCATGTTCTGCTTGGGAATCGGCGAGTAGTAACCCGAGTTACGCAGGTCGTTACCGATGATTTCGGCCATGTCGTCCGGCAGCACGCTGCCGCCCTGGTTGCCGAACGGTACAACGGCGATCGGAGTAGCCCGATCGCTGCCGCTGGTGACCAGAATGTTTTTCTCATCTGCCATCGCCATCCCTGCCATGCAGCAGATAACGACCAGCATTCCTCGAAGAAGGTTTCTCACAAGGCTAGATCCTCAGGTGTGAATGTCATCTTGAATGAACGATACGGAGCGAAATCGCTCGGCTTCATTCCCTGCATTTCTGTCAAACGTCCAATATTCTTCACCGCCGCTACAGCCGATGCGTCAAATGGACCGTCACCGCTGGACTTGGCCACGCTGACCGAAGTCACCGTACCGTCCGGCAACATGCCGATTTGCAACACGACCGTCATGCCTTTGCGGGCCGAAGGTGGACGAGCCCAGCCTTCCGCTGCACGAGCCCGAATCAGGTCATCGAAACTGCCGGCGACTTCGTCGCCCTGCTCATCGGCCAAGGCCTGCTGACGCTGCGGCGTGTCGGAAAGCAAATCTGCCAGGGCCTGAGCCTTTTTATCCTCGGCGGATTTACGTGCCGCGTCCTGCGCTTTCTTCTTCGCAGCATCGGCAGCAGCTTTCTTCTTCGCTTCTTCGGCGACTTTCTTCTTCGCCTCTTCAGCTTCAGCTTTCTTCTTGGCGTCTTCCGCGGCTTTCTTCTTCGCGTCTTCGACGATCTTCTTCTTCGCTTCCTCAGCGGCCGCTTTCTTGGCCTCTTCTTCAGCAGCCTTCTTGGCTTCTTCTTCCGCTTTCTTCTTGGCTATATCAGCCAATTGTTTCTCTTCTGCCTTCTTGGCTTCGGCGGTCTTCTTCGCTTCGTCGGCTTTCTTGGCTTCATCAGCCTTTTTCGCCTCTTCCGCTTTCTTGGACTCGGCGGCCTTCTTGGCTTCCTCGGCCTTTTGAGCTGCTTCTTCTTTCTTTTGTTCCGCAGCCTTCACCGCTTCCTGCTCGACCTTCTTCTGTTCCATCTGTTCGACTTCGGTCTGACGCGCCGCAGATTTCTGCGCTTCACCGGCAATCTTCTGATTGGTCTGGGTGGTCGCCCGACTTTTCGATTTCAGCTGGTACAAGGTCGCCTGGACAATCGGCTTGGCCGGCGGCAGTTCCGGTGTCATGGCGAAACTGACAAACAGCATGCCGAACACCAGCACGTGCAAGCCAATCGCCCAGACACTAGGCCAGAAGTAGCTTTCCGAGGCGGACGGCTCTCGCTGTTGTTGCATCAGGGCGCCTCGGTAATCAAGCCAACATTACCGACCCCGGCTTTCTGCAATCCGCCCATGGCGCCCATGACAGAGCCGTAATCGACGGACTTATCGCCGCGAATGAAGACCTGGGTGTGCTTGCCGCCCTCGTTACCGGCGCGAATGATCTTGGTCACCGCATCGGTCATTTGAGGCAAGGTCATGGCCCTGTCCTGCTGCTTCTCTGTATCGACTTCGCTGCCAAGATTCCAGTAATAGGTCTTGTCAGCCTTGATCGAAATGGTCAGGACCTGGGTGTTGTTGTCCTGCGGCAAGGCCTCACTGGAAACCTTGGGCAGATCAACTTTCACGCCCTGATTGAGCATCGGCGCGGTCACCATGAAGATGACCAGCAGTACCAACATCACGTCGATGTAGGGCACCACGTTCATCTCGGCGACCGGCTTGCGCTTGTGTCGAGCTCGAGCGATTAAAGCCATTGGAAATTACCTGCTTATTCTTCGCTGGTGTGCACTTTGCGGTGCAGGATCGCCTGGAATTCGTCGGCGAAGGTGTAGTAACGGCTCAGCAGTGTTTCGCTGCGAGCAGAGAAGCGGTTGTAAGCGATAACGGCCGGGATGGCGGCGAACAGACCGATCGCGGTGGCGACCAGGGCTTCGGCGATACCGGGCGCCACAGTCGCCAGCGTTGCTTGCTGGGCAGTCGCCAGACCACGGAAGGAGTTCATGATGCCCCACACGGTACCGAACAGGCCGATGTACGGGCTGACGGAACCGACGGTGGCCAGGAATGGCAGACTCTGCTCGAGCTTTTCTTCTTCGCGGGAAATGGCTACACGCATGGCACGAGCCACGCCTTCCATGACGGCTTCAGGATCGACGCCAGGTTGCTGACGTAGACGGGAGAACTCTTTGAAACCGGCGCGGAAGATCTGCTCGACACCCGAATCCGGGTCCGGGTTGCTGCCGGCCTGACGGTAGAGCTTGGACAGGTCGATACCCGACCAGAAGCGCTCTTCAAAGCTCTCCAGGGCACGTCGGCCAGCGCGTATCAGATTGCTGCGCTGAAAGATCATGATCCACGAGGTCACCGATGCGGCTACCAGGATCAGCATTACCAGTTGCACCACGACACTGGCATTGCTGACCAGGCTCCACATGGAGGAATGGTCGACGACGTTAGCTTCCACGCTTTATCTCCTGCTTTGAGTGTGTACCCGCGCCGCTCACGTCGGCAAAGGCCGCTCGTAGAGCTTCGGGAATGGCCCGGGGTTTCAAACTGTTAGTGCGCACACAGGCCACCAAAAACTGCCCCTCGCAGAGCAGCACATTATCCGTAGCCCGCCTGACCTGCTGTTTAAAGCGCAGGCTGGCACGGTTCAATTCGATTACTTCAGCGCTTACCAACAGTTCGTCGTCCAGTCGCGCCGGCGCGTGGTAACGCGCTTCGCTGGAATGCACGACGAACAACAGGTCCTCCCCTGCCAGCTGCGATTGGGCAAAGCCCAGATCTCGTAGCCGCTCGGTTCGAGCCCGTTCCATAAACTTGAGGTAATTAACGTAATACACGATGCCGCCCGCATCGGTGTCCTCGTAATAAACGCGACAACGATGTGCGAAAGGCTCAAGCCCGTTTTGCGCGCGCATACTCTAGTGCTTACTCCTCAGGTTGCCAATCCGGCGAGACAACTGTTTTTCATTGTTCTGCGGCTTTCTTGCAAAAGTACGGTCCTAGGACAGCACAATGCCCGAATAAATCAGCGCGCAAAGGTTATTAATCGTCCACGGCATCAAGGAACTCGTCTATCACGGGCATCTCGCCCAATCGTGACGGAATGTTCAAGCCGAAATGCAGATATGCATGCCGCGTCACCACCCTTCCCCGCGGCGTGCGCATGATGTAGCCCTGCTGAATCAGATAGGGTTCAAGTACGTCTTCAATGGTGTGACGCTCCTCGCTGATGGCTGCGGCGAGACTGTCCACCCCGACCGGCCCGCCGTCGAACTTCTCGATCATGGTCAGCAACAGACGTCGGTCCTGGTGATCGAAGCCACGCTCATCGACATCCAGCAGGTTCAATGCCAGGTCGGCAATCGGCTTGGTGATGTGCCCCTTGGCACGAACTTCGGCGAAATCCCGCACACGACGCAGCAAGCGATTGGCAATTCGCGGGGTACCCCGGGCACGGCGGGCGATTTCAAAGGCGCCTTCCGGATCCAGCGGCAAACCGAGGATGCTGGCCGAACGACTGACAATCGTGGCCAGGTCGGCCGTGCTGTAGAACTCCAGGCGCTGCACGATCCCGAAACGGTCACGCAACGGGTTGGTCAGCATTCCCGCCCGCGTGGTCGCACCGACCAGGGTGAAGGGCGGCAGATCCAGCTTGATCGAGCGCGCGGCCGGTCCTTCACCGATCATGATGTCGAGTTGGAAATCTTCCATGGCCGGGTATAGCACTTCTTCGACAATCGGCGACAGTCGATGGATTTCGTCGATGAACAGCACGTCATGGGGTTCAAGATTGGTCAGCAGCGCGGCGAGATCACCCGGTCGCTCCAGCACAGGCCCCGAAGTGCTCTTGATCGAAACCCCCATTTCCTGGGCGATGATATTGGCCAGGGTGGTTTTACCCAGGCCCGGCGGACCAAAAATCAGCGTGTGGTCCAGGGACTCACTGCGCCCGCGGGCCGCCTGGATGAACAACTCCATTTGCTCGCGAACGGTCGGCTGACCAATGTATTCGGCCAGGCTGACAGGACGTATCGCACGGTCCTGGACTTCCTCGCGATCACGGGGACCACCCGTTGCGGCGATCAGACGATCAGCTTCAATCACTTAGATCATTCCCTTCAGGGCACGACGAATCAGGTCTTCACTGCTCAAGCCTTTCTCCTTGATCGCGGAAATCGCCTTGCTGGCTTCCTGAGGCTTGTAACCCAGGGAAATCAGCGCACTGACTGCATCGCTTTCAGCGGTGTTCACCGGAGCCGGGCCATCTGGCTGGTTCGGCACCAGGGCAAACATCGCCGGCACCGTTTCCCAGGCCTTGAAGCGATCCTTGAGTTCGACCAGCAGGCGCTCCGCGGTTTTCTTGCCCACGCCCGGCACCTTGGTCAACGCCGAAGTATCCTGGGATTGCACGCAACGGACCAACTCGTCGACTTCCAGACTCGACATCAAGGCCAGAGCCAATTTCGGTCCGACCCCATTGAGACGGATCAACTCGCGAAAAAAGTCTCGCTCGCGCTTGCCGACGAAGCCATAGAGTAACTGCGCGTCTTCGCGTACGACCAAATGGGTATGCAGCGTCAGCGGTTCACCGACCGACGGCAGCCGATACAGCGTAGTCATGGGCACTTCCAGCTCATACCCCAGACCGTTTACATCGAGAATCAGATGCGGCGGCTGTTTTTCAGCCAGTGTGCCGCGCAAGCGTCCAATCACGTTACAGATCCTTGAGCGTTGGCCAGCGCGAGGCCAGCGACTGACAGAACAAGGATTTTGCGCCGACGACACAGGCGAAAAACCTTCATTCCATAAAATTGACTGTTGATGCTATCAGAGACGCAACCGCCCGCCACGACTGCGTGCCGTGCCCAGACCATGGGGCAACAGGCTGGAACGGGTGTGAGCATGGCAAATGGCAATGGCCAGGGCATCCGAGGCATCGATTTGCGGCTTGCTGGTCAGCTTCAGCATATGCATGACCATCATTTGTACCTGCTCTTTATTCGCCCCGCCCGTCCCGGTCACCGCTTGCTTGACCTGGGTTGCGGTGTATTCGGCAATTTCCAGGTTTTCTTCGGCACCAGCGACAATGGCCGCACCGCGAGCCTGTCCGAGTTTCAACGCCGAGTCGGCGTTACGTGCCATGAACACCTTCTCGATGCCCATGGTCACCGGGCCGTAGGTCTGGATGACCTCGCGAACGCCGCGATAAACGATTTGCAGGCGCTCATGCAACTCGCCCGACCCCGTGCGAATGCAGCCCGACGCCACGTAAACGCAGCCTCGGCCGGTATCGCGCACCACGCCATAACCGGTGATACGCGAACCGGGGTCGATACCTAGAATTAAAGTCATAACGCCTGCGGGCTATTGGAAAAAACCAAGTGTCGAACCTGTAGGAGCGAGCTCGCGTTGGGCGCCAACGATGCTGCGAGCCAACTGAATTAGCACGCCACTCTCGGGCTCATCGCGAGCAGGCTCGCTCCTACAAAGGCAAAATCAACCGAGCTGTGCGGCCACCGACTCTGGAATATCCGCGTTGGAGTAAACGCTCTGTACGTCGTCCAGGTCTTCGAGCATGTCGATCATTTTGAGGACTTTCTCGGCGCCTTCCAGATCCAGCTCGGCGCTGGTGGTCGGCAGCATGACGATTTCCGCGTCATCACCCTTGAACCCGGCCGCTTCCAGCGCGTTACGCACGGAATAGAAACCGGCAAACGAGGTGAACACGTCGATGGAACCATCTTCGTTGGTCACCACGTCATCGGCATCAGCCTCCATGGCCGCTTCGATCAGTGCGTCTTCATCAACGCCAGGCACAAAGGAGATCTGACCCTTGCGCTCGAACAGGTAGGCGACCGAACCGTCGGTACCCAGGTTGCCGCCGCACTTGCTGAACGCATGGCGTACCGCTGCCGCCGTGCGGTTGCGGTTGTCGGTCATGCACTCGACCATCACCGCTACACCACCCGGGCCGTAACCTTCATAGGTCAACTCGACCACATCGTCAGTGTCTGCCGCACCGGTGCCACGGGCAATGGCCCGATCAATGATGTCGCGACTCATGTTCGCACCCAGGGCCTTGTCCAGGGCCAGGCGCAAACGCGGATTGGAGCCCGGATCACCGCCACCCTGACGGGCCGCGACGGTCAGCTCACGAATCCACTTGGTGAAAATCTTGCCTCTCTTGGCATCCTGACGTTCTTTGCGGTGCTTGATGTTCGCCCACTTGGAATGACCTGCCATAACTCGCTCCGAATTCTCTTTGACACATTACCCGCCACGCGGCGTCGCGTCGGCCGGCAAACAAAAAATTTCGACCCTTATAAAGAAAAGGCGCATCCGAAGATGCGCCCTTCAGGCCAGTCTTACTCAGCCTTAGGCGTTTCGCGCAGACGAATATGCAGTTCGCGCAATGCCTTGGCATCCACCTGCCCCGGCGCCTGAGTCATGACATCCGCCGCGCTCTGGGTTTTCGGGAAAGCGATCACTTCGCGGATCGATTGGGCACCGGTCATCAGCATCACCAGACGGTCCAGACCGAAAGCCAGGCCACCGTGCGGCGGCGCACCGTACTTCAGGGCGTCAAGCAGGAAGCCAAACTTCTCTTCCTGTTCAGCCTCGTTGATGCCCAACAGGCGGAATACCGACTGTTGCATCTCTTTGCGGTGGATACGGATCGAACCACCACCCAGCTCCGTGCCGTTCAGAACCATGTCGTAGGCGCGGGACAGAGCGGCTCCCGGATTGGCTTCCAGCTCTTGCGGGGTGCACTTCGGTGCGGTGAACGGGTGGTGCAAGGCACTGAAGCTGCCGTCTTCGTTTTCTTCGAACATCGGGAAGTCGACGACCCACATTGGCGCCCACTTGCAAGTCAGCAGGTCCAGGTCGTGGCCCAGCTTGATCCGCAGAGCACCCAGGGCTTCGCTGACGATCTTCGACTTGTCGGCGCCGAAGAACACGATGTCGCCGTCAACCGCACCGACGCGATCAAGGATCACGTTGAGGTTGGCTTCAGGGATGTTCTTCACGATTGGCGATTGCAGGCCTTCGACGCCTTTGGCGCGCTCATTGACCTTGATGTACGCCAGGCCCTTGGCACCGTAGATGCCGACAAACTTGGTGTAATCGTCGATCTGCTTGCGCGGCATGCTGGCGCCGCCAGGAACGCGCAAGGCGGCGATGCGGCATTTCGGGTCGTTGGCCGGGCCGCTGAACACCTTGAAATCGACTTCCTTGAGCTGATCGGCAACGTCAACCAGTTCCAGCGGGTTACGCAGGTCCGGCTTGTCGGAACCGTAACGACGCATGGCCTCTTCGAAGGTCATGTGCGGGAACTCACCGAATTCCAGATCCAGCACTTCCTTGAACAGGTTGCGGATCATGCCTTCGGTCAGGCCCATGATGTCTTTTTCATCGAGGAAACTGGTCTCGATGTCGATCTGGGTGAATTCCGGCTGACGGTCGGCACGCAGGTCTTCGTCGCGGAAGCACTTGGCGATCTGGTAGTAACGATCGAAGCCGGCGACCATCAGCAGTTGCTTGAACAGCTGCGGCGATTGAGGCAGGGCGAAGAACGAACCGGCGTGGGTACGGCTCGGCACCAGGTAGTCGCGCGCGCCTTCAGGGGTGGCGCGAGTCAGGATCGGCGTCTCGACGTCGAGGAAGCCGTTTTCATCCAGGTAGCGACGAATGCTGGTGGTCATGCGCGAACGCAGACGCAGCTTCTCGGCCATTTCCGGGCGACGCAGGTCAAGGAAGCGATAGCGAAGGCGGGTTTCCTCGCCGACATCGGAGAACTCGTTCAGCGGGAACGGCGGGGTTTCCGACTCGTTCAGCACTTCCAGCTCGTAGCCGAGGACTTCGATCATGCCCGACGCCATGTTGGCGTTGGTAGCACCGGCCGGACGCAGGCGAACCTTACCGGTGATCTTCACGACATACTCGCTGCGCACGCGGTCGGCGGCGGCGAAGGTTTCAGCGCGGTCCGGATCGAATACGACCTGGGCCAGACCATCACGATCACGGATATCGAGGAAAATCACCCCACCGTGGTCACGGCGACGGTGGACCCATCCGCAAAGGGTAATTTCCTGGCCGTCCAGGCTTTCGTTCAGTTGGCCGCAATAATGGCTGCGCATCATGGTCGTGGTTTCACTTCTCGTAATTCGAAATTCGGTTGGAGGCCCTGCGTATATACCAGTCGGCAGATGATGCAAGGGCTCGCACGTGTCGTTCAACTCAGGTCCAGACCCTAGTCAGCTTTGTCGCCGCCGGCCAGGTTCTTCTTGGAACCGGTCTTGAAATCGGTTTCGTACCAGCCGGTACCGCTCAGGCGGAAACCCGGCATGGACAGCATCTTCTTAAGCTCTGGCGCCTGGCATGCAGGGCAGTCGACCAGCGGTGCGTCGCTGATCTTTTGAATGGCTTCCAACTGATGACCACAGGAAGCACATTGATAATCGTACATCGGCATGAGGGTTGTCTCGGTGATCAGATTGCTACCGTCTACACTCGGTTTTACGGCAAAGCGCGGGATTATATCCATTAAATGCAGCCAGTGCAGCCGTAAGACTGCACAGATCGACACACCGCTGCTCCACTGCGACAGTCAGGCCATCACCATGCAACGCCCTTCCTTGCGACTGTGCACGACACAGACAACACGCACCAGGCCGCTGAAATTCTTCACCCCTCCATGACGCAAATGCACTTCGCGATCCACGTGGGACAACAATGCACTGACCGAACAACAGTTGATCCTGGCCATATCGCCCAGGATATCCCAGTAAACCTGCTCAAGCCGCAAACAGGTGGCAAAGCCATTGAGGCGCACCGACCGGGACAAGGGCCGGGCCAGCCCCATATCGAATTCGCTGACAAACGGATCAATCCTTATGTCTGCGAGCGGACCGATCCTCTGCTCGTTTCGCCTGTCCTCATAATCCATACCGTTGACACTCCTTTGCCATTCCGGGTTTTCATAAGCGCAATTTGTGTGCTTATAAAACCGCGAGGACAAAGTTATATCCAGATGACTTTATGACCATCCACGTAGGATAAGCCAACAACTGAAGGCAGATCATGGAGAGCGTCCTACTCCGGGCTTTTTCCTACGCCCCCCAGTAAAGGGTCATTCCGGCAGCAGGGCGTATTACCGAAAAAAGACAAGACAGCGCTCGGACGACACACGCCGGGTGTCGTCCGCGCACAGAATGAGTTACTCAGCCAGCAGTGAGCGCAGCATCCACGCGGTCTTCTCATGAACCTGCATACGCTGGGTCAGCAGGTCGGCCGTTGGCTCGTCACTGACTTTCTCCAGCAGTGGAAAGATGCCTCGTGCCGTACGTGTCACTGCCTCCTGGCCTTCGACCAATTGCCTGATCATGTCCTCGGCGGCCGGAACACCTTCTTCTTCCTTAATGGAAGACAGGCGCGCATAGACTGAATAGGCGCCAGGCGCCGGAAATCCGAGTGCGCGAATTCGCTCGGCAATCAAGTCGACCGCCAGTGCCAACTCGTTGTATTGCTCCTCGAACATCAAATGCAGGGTCCGAAACATGGGACCGGTGACGTTCCAATGGAAGTTATGGGTTTTCAAGTAAAGTACGTAAGTGTCCGACAGCAGCCTCGACAATCCGTCGACGATGGACTTGCGGTCCTCTTCACTGATTCCGATATCGATTGCCATGTTTTTCCCCTAAAGGTGACGAAATTCATCCGACAGGTGCAGGATCACTCTAGCAAGCCCCTCCCCCCGCTGCAGCCCTGCCTCCCCTTTTCAGCCCACGAAAAATCGCCCCCATGCACCGCTGGACTCCCTGATTTGAGTAGCTACTGGCTTTGCTGTTAAATAGGCGGTGTGTCGCTGACGCCTATATTTTCCGGGCGCCGCGCATAGGCTGACACCGGGTACGTACCCAACGCCTCTTATTGTTCTGAAGCGAACCGTGCTCGATCAGCTCTTCCTTGTGATCCGTCTTAACGTGAGTTAATCAAAATGTTGAAAATCGTCCACCTGCTAATGGGCGCAGCGGCTCTGCTGCTGTCCTTCATCCCTAGCCTGCGATCCGAAGCCGTACCTTACCTGCAACAACCCGACGCACTGTACCTGGCCTTTTTCGGCCTGCTAAACCTTACCCTCGCTCCTGTTATCCCATACTGGAACAAAGGCCCTCGCCATCAATTGCAGAACCTGGTCAGCGCCCTGCTGGTGCTGGCTGTTGTCCTGCAAACACTGACGCTGATCGCACCGATGCCGGTGATCGCCGGTCAACCTGCCGTTCTGTTCAGCCTGGTCGCTGCCCTGATTGCCGTTGTTTTGCACCTGGCGGTCAGTTTTTACAAATCGTCACCGGCCACCACTTCGCCTGGCTATGACATGAGCAACCGCGATACCGGCACCGTCAAGTGGTTCAACACGTCGAAAGGCTTCGGCTTTATTTCCCGCGACTCCGGCGACGATATTTTCGTGCACTTCCGGGCCATTCGCGGCGAAGGCCACCGCGTCCTGGTCGAAGGCCAGCGCGTGGAGTTCTCCGTCATGAACCGTGACAAGGGCCTGCAAGCCGAAGATGTGATCGCCGCTCTGCCGCGACGCTGATTCAAGGCATAAAAAAACCGCGAACAGCCAGGCTGTTCGCGGTTTTTTATTGCCGGCGCCTGGGCCTTAGTAATGTGGCGGCGGCGCCTCTTCCTCGAACGACTCGAACTGGCCGGCCATTTCTTCCTGGCGCTTGAGCAATGCGGCGATTTGCAGTTGCAGGCGCTCAACCGCACGCTGCTGTGCCGCCACTACATCATTCAATGCCTGAATGGTGTCATCCTGAAACGCCAACTGGCTCTCCAGATCGGTAATGCGATCTTCCAGACTCATGATTCAGCCCTCCACGAACGAAAAATCACTGGTCAGCACCAGGCGCAGCCGCTCGCGAATCGCCTCGACCTGCTCGGCACTGTAGGGTTTGGCCGGGTGCTTGCCCCAGACCGGAGCCGGCCAGGCGATGTCCTCACGCTTGCGCACGATCACATGCATGTGTAACTGGCTGACAACGTTGCCCAAGGCCGCGACATTCAACTTGTCCGCGCCGAATGAGTCCTTGAGCATCTCGGCCAGCGCGGTGGTTTCCTGCCAGAGCCGCAACTGATCGGCGACATCCAACTGAAATATCTCACTGATATCGTCGCGGCGAGGCACCAGGATGAACCAGGGATAATTCGAATCATTGGACAACAGCAACCGACAAAGCGGGAAATCGCCAATCGGCAACGTGTCTTGTTGAAGTCGTGGATCTAAAGCGAACACTGAGTGCACTCCCGCCTGGTCATCAATTTTCAGCTTAGCGCCCATCCCGAAAGATCGCGCACCAAGCGACTGGTCGGCAGCATACCTGCGAATGTCGCCGGCTTCACGAGCAACCATTGCCGAAGCCCGCCCGAGAGCTTGCAAAGGGCCGACGCGCGCCCCGAGATGAGACATTTCATGGCGAAACGCACCATTACAGACCCATTGCCAGTGAAACGAATAGCGAAATGACCAGCAACTACCTATCCGTTCAAGGCGTGGCAAACGCGTAACTGTACGAATTCAGTACAGCGCGTTAAATTATTTGCACCAAAACCGCACAGTGCGTCTACGCTGAATGCTTCGACATCCGCCATCTACTCACTGGTGGGGTGAACAGGTAACGTTTTTGGTTGTCACGCCGCCGTACATGGCGATAAACACGATGCAAACCATGGCGTCAAGCTCGACTAACAGAAGCATGCCCCCCCGGTTTTATGAGGTTTTTAGCGCACCAGGCAGGCATTCAGAAAAAAAGATCAGCAAAAAGCTGGTTTGTGCACACTTGTTGCATTAGCACCCACATCGTCTATGAGGACACCGCTGGAAGCGGGAACCTTGAGACCCAAAAAAATAGTGGCAGGTAGCCCGATGGAGATTCAAACGTTTCACCAAGGACTCTTTTTACCGATGCTCAAGCCCAGAAACAGCATTAAAGTTGTCCGTCCTGTTGCATCGGGGCTGTAAATTTGCGACATCTAGCAAGCCGTTTGCGACAGGGTCGTAAAGAAGCTGAAAGGTTAGATGCGCAAGTATCGCCAACATTGTCGGCGTGATATAAGTTTGCGCCGACACAAAAAGAAAGAGCCGCCCAGATAATAAAACAGGTGGGACGGCAGTACTCTTCTAAAAACCAAAGGAGCAAATCACGATGCGCGTGATGAAGTGGAGCATGATCGCACTGGCTGTTGCAGCTGGTACCTCGCAGTTCGCAGTAGCGTCCTCCCAGGACGACGCCAAGGGTTTTGTCGAAGATTCGAGCCTGAAACTGAAAACCCGTCTTGAATACATGAACCGCGATTTCAGAAATGGCGCGAGCAACAGCACTTCTGGCGGTGCTTCGGGCTACCGCCAAGACACCGGTATCAGCCAACTGCTGAACTACGAATCGGGCTTCACCCAAGGCGTTATCGGCGTCGGCCTCGATGCCATGGTAATGGGTACCGCCAAACTCGACGGCGGGTCGGGTCGTGCCGGTAACGGCCTGTTCGCCACTGACAGCGACGGTAACCCGGAAAAGAGCCAGGGCAAAAGCGGCGCAGCCGTTAAGTTCCGCCTCTCCGACACCACCCTCAAATACGGTCGTCAATTCGTTGCCAGCCCTGTATTTGCTACCGATGACAGCCGTCTGCTGCCAGAAGTCGCTGAAGGCACTCTGATTACCAGCAAGGAAATCAAAGGCCTTGAACTCAGCGCCGGTCGTTTCACTGCTCTGAGCTCGCAAACTGGCATGGGCAAGGACAGCATCAACGGGAAGCACACCGCGGGTCTGACCAGTGCCAACATCGCTGGCGCAACCTACCAGTTCACCGATAACTTCGTAGCCGGGCTCGCTGCGTCCGACGTTGATGACTACTTCAAGAAACAATACCTCAACGCCAACTACACCCTTCCGATCAATGACTCTCAGTCGCTGAACTTCGACCTCAACGCCTATCGCACCAAGGATCAGGGCCAGGCGCTGTATGGCAAGCTCGACAACAAACTGTGGAGCCTTGCAGCTGCCTACAGCCTGGGTGCACATAAATTCACCCTCGCTTACCAGCAATCGTCCGGTGACACCAACTACCTGTATGGCGTTGACGGTAACAGCACAATTTTCGTATCGAACTCCATCCAGATCTCCGACTTCATCGGTGTCGAAGAAAAATCCTGGCAGGCTCGTTACGACCTGAACATGGCCACCTATGGCGTACCTGGTCTGAGCTTCATGACTCGCTACGTATACGGCGACAACATCGAAACGACTGCAGGCACCGAAGGTAAGGAACACGAGTTCAACTTCGAAACCAAGTACGTCCTGCAAGAAGGTCCAGCCAAGGACCTGTCGTTCCGTCTGCGTAGCGCGATTTACCGTGCAAACGGTGCCTACAACGCTGACTACACTGCTGACAACAACGACGTACGTCTGATTGTTGAGTACCCGCTGAACATCCTCTAATCCGGGTGTAACACAGCAAGTACTGTAAAAAACCGCCCACCTCTTCAGGTGGGCGGTTTTTTTATGCCTGCCATATTCGTAAAAAGCCAGCAAACAACTTCATTTCATAACATCAGTCTTTTTTTCAATGAACTGATCAAAAATCACAAAAAAGCCCAAGAGGCAATTATCCTCTTGGGCCCTGTGCCACTAACGGAGCAAATAACCAACTAAGTTGGTATGGGTTACTGCACTGCCGCTTCCTGAACCACACGAACAACCCGTTGTGGAAATGGAATATCGATGCCAGCCTGTTTCAATCGATCACGGGACTGTTCATTAAACATGAACATTACGTCCCAATAATCTGCCGTTTTGACCCACACTCGCAGGGAAACAGTGATCGAACTGTCACCCAAGGTCGAAATGACTGCCTGAGGCTCCGGGTCCGTCAAAACACGCGGATCCTTGGCCAGGTCCAGCAAGACCTGACGGGCCTTTTGCAAGTCCGCTTCGTAATCCACGCCAACGTCGAACACCACTTTGCGGGTCGGTTGGCGATTGGTGTTGGTAATGATACCGTTCGACAGATTGCCGTTTGGCACGATAATCGTCTTGTTGTCACCCGTTCGTAACACGGTGTGGAAGATCTGGATGCTGTCGACAGTACCGGCAACACCTTGAGCCTCAATCCAGTCGCCAATTCGGAACGGTCGGAACAACAAAATCAGCACGCCACCCGCGAAGTTCGCCAGGCTGCCCTGCAATGCCAGACCAATCGCCAGGCCCGCCGCACCGATCGCCGCCACGAACGAAGTGGTTTCCACACCGATCATCGACGCCACACTGACGATCAGCAGTATCTTGAGAATGATATTCGCCAGGCTACTGATGAACCCTTGCAGGGCCAGATCCGCATTGCGCAGGGCCAAAAGACCGCCGAGCTTTTGCGTGACCTTGTTGATCAGCCACCAGCCAATGGCCAGAGTGATCACTGCCAGCAGCACACGACTGCCGTATTCCATGATCATCGGGATCCAGGCCTGGGATACCTTGACCAGGTTGTCTACTTCAGCATTCAAATCCATCTATTTTCTCCTGATTTCCGGCCATCCGGCACACGAAAAATAAACGGTAGAAATGACCGCACCCTCAGGGGCAATCGTTTCTACCGTTGCTTGGGCCTCGGACGCCGAAAACGCCGAGAGGTTCCCGCTTGCTACGTCAGTCGCGGAAGTTGTTGAACTGCAGCGGCATGCCGAATTCCTTGGCCCGCAGCACCGCAATGGCCTCCTGCAGGTCATCGCGCTTCTTGCCGGTGATGCGCACTTGCTCGCCCTGAATGGCGGCCTGGACCTTGAGTTTTGCGTCTTTGACGTGAGCGACGATTTTCTTCGCCAGCTCTTTGTCGATACCTTCCTTGAGAACGGCTTCCTGCTTCATCAACTTGCCCGATGCAAAGGCATCCTTGACTTCAAGGCACTGCACGTCGATCTTGCGCTTGACCAGCGACAGCTTGAGGATCTCAATCATCGCCTCCAGCTGGAAATCCGCTTCGGCGGTCAGGTTGACGGTCAGGTCCTTTTCCTTGAACTCGAAGCTGCCTTTGCCTTTCAGGTCATAACGACGATCGAGTTCCTTGACGGCGTTTTCGACCGCGTTGGTGACTTCGTGTTTGTCCAGTTCGGATACCACGTCGAACGACGGCATGTAGTTTCTCCAATAAATGGGCGCGCCGATGAAGCACACCTGGCTTGCGGTAAAAATCCGCGCTGATTATAACGGGTCTTTTCCATCATTCACTGTGAGCCTTCCATGCGCGCCTTAAACAGAGCAAAAAGCTGATGTCCACCACCTGGCATGTCCTGGGGGCCGGAAGCCTTGGCACGTTGTGGGCGACGCGCCTGACACGGGCCGGAGTGCCGGTGCGACTGATTCTGCGGGATAGCGCGCGCTTGCAGGCTTACGAAACGGCAGGCGGGCTGACACTGGTCGAACATGGCGAGGCACAGCACTATCCCGTACCGGCTGAAACACCCGACAGTATCGAGCCGATCAATCGCCTGTTGGTCGCCTGCAAAGCCTACGACGCTGAAAAAGCCGTGGAACAACTGGCGCCGCGCCTGGCCCCCGGTGCAGAGCTGATTCTCCTGCAGAACGGCCTGGGCAGTCAGGACGCCGTCGCAGCGCAAGTACCGCAGGCACGCTGCATTTATGCATCAAGCACCGAAGGCGCCTTCCGTGACGGCGACTGGCGTGTGGTGTTCGCGGGACACGGCTTTACCTGGCTCGGCGATGCTGGCCATCCAGTCGCGCCGATCTGGCTCGATGACCTGAGCGCCGCCGGCATTCCCCATGAGTGGAGCACCGAGATTCTGACCAGACTGTGGCGCAAACTGGCGCTCAACTGTGCGATCAATCCGCTGACGGTGCTGCACGATTGCCGAAATGGCGGTCTGCAGGAGCATCACTGTGAAGTCGCCACCCTTTGCGGTGAACTGACCGAATTGCTTGAGCGCTGTGGCCAGCCGGCGGCGGCCGAGAACCTGCAGCAGGAAGTGGAACGGGTGATCCACGCCACCGCTGCCAACTATTCCTCGATGTATCAGGACGTGAGCAACCGACGTCGAACCGAAATCAGTTACTTGCTGGGTTACGCCTGCAAGGCATCGGACAGGCACAAGCTCAACCTGCCGCACCTCAACCAACTGCAACAGCGCCTGATCACCCATCTGAAAAGCCTTGGATTGCCCAGCGACTGAGCAGCGGCTACGCTGGCCACTTGTTCCTCTGCAGCGATAAACCCGATGCCATTGCGCCAGCGCCTTGAAAACCTGCCCGTCGGCCAGAAACTGTTGGCCGCCCTGTTGGTGCTGTTGACCACCGTCCTGCTGGTCGCCAACCTGACCTTTATCAGCGCCGCGTATTACATCTCCCAGGAAAGCATGGCCCCGCAGGCCCTGCAGACCATTGGTCGACTGGTGTCCAACCCGAGCCTGGTGGCCGATGCCTTGCAATCGCCACAAAACGCCGAGCGCCTGCTCAATGAACTCAACAGCTACTCCCCGCTGCGGGCAGCCGCGCTCTATGACGGCAAAGGTGTACGTCTGGCACAGCTGCAACATGGCGACCACCTGAGCCTGCCCGAGCGTTACCGGCACATCGAAGCCTGGCAAGCCACCGAGTTTCGCAGCAATCAAGTGATCACCCTGCCCCGCCCCGGGACTGACCCCGGCCACTTGCTGCTGGTGGCCAGCAGCGAACTGCCGATGGCGTTCTATACCGGCACCCTGACCGCCAGTCTCGGGATTCTGATCTTCAGCGTGCTGCTGTGGATGGTGATCGCCCGGCAAATCAAACGCCTGATTACCCGACCGATCCACGAACTCGAAGAACTCTCCCGACAAGTGACGCGGGAAGAGAATTACGCACTGCGCGCCTCGCGCGGCAATCACGATGAAATCGGCAGTCTCGCTGAAGCGTTCAACACCATGCTTTCGCGCATCGAGGCCCGGGAGCAGCAACTCAAGCGGGCGCGGGATGATTCTCAGGCGGCTTATGACCAGGCTCAGGGGCTGGCCGAAGAAACCCGGCATACCAACCGCAAACTGGAGCTCGAAGTCCAGGTGCGCAGCAAGATCGAGAAGAAACTCACCGGTTTTCAGAATTATCTCAACAGCATCATCGACTCCATGCCGTCGGCCCTGATCGCCCTCGACGAGCAGCTCTACGTCACGCAGTGGAACCAGGAAGCCAGCGCCCTCTCCGGCACACGCCTCGATGAAGCCTTGAACCAGCCAATTTTTCTCGCTTTCGAACCGCTCAAGCCGTTTCTGCCACAACTCAAGCAGACCGTAGAACAACACACCGTGGCGAAGATCGAGCGCGTGACCTGGGTCAAGGACGATGAACCCAAGCACTACGCCCTGACCTTCTACCCGCTGATGGGCGGCGCCGGGCGCGGCGTGGTGATCCGGATCGACGACATCACCCAGCGCCTGTCCCTGGAAGAAATGATGGTGCAGTCGGAGAAAATGCTTTCCGTCGGCGGCCTTGCCGCCGGTATGGCCCACGAGATCAACAACCCGCTGGGCGCGATTCTGCATAACGTGCAGAACATTCGTCGACGCCTGTCCCCCGACTTGCCGAAGAACCTTGAGCAGGCCGAACAGGTGGGTGTCGAACTGTCGACGGTCAATGACTACCTGAAAGCCCGTGAAGTGCCACAGCTGCTCGACGGCATCCAGCAGGCCGGCGCCCGGGCGGCCAAAATCGTGACCCACATGCTCAGTTTCAGTCGTCGAAGCACTCGCCAAATGGCCCCTTGCGATCTACCGGCGCTGATTGATCAAGCCGTGGAAATCGCCGGTAACGACTTCGACCTGGCCATCGGTTTCGATTTCAAGGGTCAGGCAATCATTCGCCAGTTCGACCCGGCGCTGGGCCCGGTGCCCGGCACGGCCAACGAACTGGAGCAGGTGCTGCTCAACCTGCTGAAAAACGCCGCCCAAGCCATTCACCAGCGCGAAGACGACAGCGAACCGGGACGGATCATCCTGCGTACCAAGCTGAATCCGCCATGGGCCGAAATCCAGGTCGAAGACAACGGCGTCGGCATGAGCGAAAGCGTACGCAAACGCACGTTCGAACCTTTCTTCACCACCAAGGAAATTGGCCAGGGCACCGGTCTCGGCTTGTCCGTCTCGTACTTCATCATCACCAACAACCATAAGGGTCAGATGGAAGTGCAATCGACCCTGGGCCAAGGCACCTGCTTCACCCTGCGCCTGCCATTGGCGGGCACCCCGCTCGTCTCTCAAGAACTCAATCAGCTATCGAGGTAACCATGGGCTTTCGCTTGTCGAAGATTTACACCCGCACCGGCGACAAAGGCGAAACCGGTCTGGGCGACGGCCGCCGCGTGCCCAAGGACCATCCACGGATCGAGGCCATAGGCGAGGTCGATACGCTCAACAGTCAGGTGGGCGTGTTACTGGCCGGGCTGGCCGCGCAGTGCGTCAAGCATCCGGGGCTGGAGGAAGTGATCGAGGTATTGGCCCCCTGCCAGCACCGACTGTTTGACCTTGGCGGCGAACTGGCAATGCCGGAGTATCAAGCGTTGAACGCCGCAGAAATCGAACGCCTGGAAGCGGCGATCGATGTGTGGAACGAGGAGCTGGGGCCGCTGGAGAACTTCATTCTGCCGGGCGGTTCGATGCTGATTGCCCAGGCTCACGTCTGCCGCAGTCTGGCTCGCAGTGCCGAGCGTCGCTGCCAGCATTTGAACGCGATTGAACCGTTGGCCGGAGTGGGCCTGGCATACATCAATCGACTGTCGGATTTGCTGTTTGTGATAGCACGGGTGATTGCCCGGCGTCAGGGGGTTGCGGAGATTCTTTGGCAGCCCGCGGCGAAACCTGAAGTTTAGTCGTCGCCTATTAGGCCCTCTTCGCGGGCTTGCCCGCGAAGAGGCCGACAGCATCACTGCATAATCAAGCCTCAGGCCAAAACGCCCGAATCCCGGCCACACCTTGCGCACCCGCCGCCCAGGCCTTCCGGACTTCCGCAGGCCCCACGCCACCGAGCAGGAACACCGGTTTTCTGAAACCGTCGATCAAGGTCGAGGCCTGTTCCCAACCCAGCGGTTGAGCGCCCGGATGAGTGAGGGTCGGCTGCACCGGTGACAGGGTCACGAAGTCCACGCCCATCTCTTCGGCCAGCGCCAGTTCTTCGGCGTTATGACAGGACGCCGCCAACCAGCGCGACGCAGGCAACGGACGACCGGCCGCCGCGTATTTGCGCAGTTGTGCCGAGGTAATGTGCCAACCGGCGGAAGGGAAATCCCCCAGCCATTCGAACGGGCCCTTGATCATCAACTGCGCCTTGCCGGCGCACAGTCCCACCGCGTCCACAGCCAGATCACGATACTTGGGGTCGTAACCGTTCGGTGCGCGCAACTGGATCAGCTTGATGCCACCCGCGATGGCTTTCTGGATCCCCCTCAACAAGGCCGGGGTTTCCAGATCCTCCGGGGTGATCAGGTATTGCTCGGGCAAACGGGCAGCAGCGACGATAGGCCGATTGGCCTCCGGAAACTCGTAATTCGAGAGCTCACGGGCGGTCACCCAGGCCAAAGGCTGACCTTCGGCACCATGAGGTTCGCCGGTGAACGCCGAGACTTCCCAAACATCCAGCAAAACTTGCTTGTCCGGGTAGTCGTGTTGAACCTTGATCAGTGGTCGCGCGACGTCGACGACAATGCCCAGTTCTTCGTGAAGCTCGCGACCAAGAGCCGTTTCAACGGACTCGTCAGCTTCGACCTTGCCACCAGGGAATTCCCACAGCCCACCCTGATGCTGGGTGTCGGCACGGCGAGCGATGAGGATCTTGCCGCTGCTATCACGGATAACGGCGGCGGCTACGTGTACTCGTTTCACCGCTTGATTTCCTCCAGTCCGGCCTTCTGCCAGGCCTTGAAGGCTGGCCATTGGTAGATGGTTTGAACATAGGCTTCGTCAGCTGCGGACAGCTTCACCTGATAGGTGCGCAGGCGCACGGCGATGGGCGCAAAAAACGCGTCGGCCAGGGTGGCCCGACCAAACAGATACGGCCCGCTTTCCGTCGCGACGGCACGGCACTCTGCCCACAACGCGGACATGCGTTCAATGTCCGCCTGCACGTCGGCCGGAACCGGCGACAGAGGTGCATCATGGCTCAGGTCGAATGGCATGTTGCCGCGCATGGCGAAGAACCCGGCATGCATCTGTGCGCACGCTGAACGCGCCTGGGCACGGGCCGCGGTGTCTTTGGGCCAGAGGCCAGCATCGGGGAATTGCTCCGCCAGGTACTCGGCAATCGCCAGGGAATCGGCGACGGTCCCGTGTCCGGTTTTCAGCAGTGGTACTTTGCCGGTCGGCGAATGCTTGAGCAGACGTTCACGGGTGTCCGGCTGGTTGAGCTTGATCAATTCTTCGGTGTAGGAGGCACCGGCCAAGTCCAGGGCCAGAGCGCCGCGCAGGGACCAGGAGGAAAACAGTTTGTCGCCGATGATCAGGTGCAGGCTCATGTTCGGGACCTTTTGATGAAGGGGACAGACCAGTCTAGCGAGTGACTGGCAGACCGCCATCGCTAGCAGGCTAGCTCCCACAGTTATTCGGGTGTACACAAACCCAATGTGGGAGCGAGCCTGCTCGCGATGGGGTCGACGCGATCTTAAGTACGGTATTCCGCGTTGATCTTCACGTACTCATGCGACAGGTCGGTGGTCCAGATGGTTTCGCTGCAATCGCCGCGTCCCAGCTCGATACGGATGGTGATTTCTTCCTTCTGCATCACCGCCGCGCCCTGGGCTTCGGTGTAAGTCGCGGCGCGCGCGCCACGGCTGGCGATGCACACGTCGCCGAGGAACACGTCGATCTTGCTCACGTCCAGATTGGGTACGCCCGCGCGGCCGACGGCAGCGAGGATACGACCCCAGTTCGGATCGGAAGCAAACAATGCAGTCTTGATCAGCGGCGAGTGGGCCACGGTATAACCAACGTCCAGGCACTCCTGGTGATTACCGCCGCCGTTGACTTCAACGGTGACGAACTTGGTCGCGCCTTCACCGTCGCGCACGATCGCCTGGGCCACTTCCATGCACACTTCGAACACGGCCTGTTTCAACTTGGCGAACAACTCGCCTTCAGCGCGGGTGATTTCCGGCAGCGCAGCCTGACCAGTGGCGATCAGCATGCAGCAGTCGTTGGTCGAAGTGTCGCCATCGATGGTGATACGGTTGAACGACTTGTTGGCGCCGTCCAGCAACAGGTTTTGCAACACATCGCGGGAAACTTTGGCGTCGGTGGCGATGTAGCCCAGCATGGTCGCCATGTTCGGGCGGATCATGCCCGCGCCTTTGCTGATGCCGGTGACGGTGATGGTCACGCCATCATGCTGGAACTGACGGCTGGCACCCTTGGGCAGGGTATCGGTGGTCATGATGCCGGTGGCAGCGGCTTCCCAGTTATTGACCGACAGGTCGTCGAGGGCGGCTTGCAGCGCGCCTTCGATTTTCTCGACCGGCAGTGGCTCGCCGATCACACCGGTGGAGTACGGCAGCACCAGGCTGGCATCCACACCCGCCAGCTCGGCCAGCTTGGCGCACGTGCGCTCGGCGGCGGCAAGGCCGGGTTCGCCGGTACCGGCGTTGGCATTGCCGGTGTTGGTCAACAGGTAGCGTACCGGGCCTTGCACGCGCTGCTTGGCCAGGATCACCGGTGCCGCACAAAAGGCGTTGAGGGTGAACACGCCGGCGACGGTCGAACCTTCGGCACAACGCATGACCACAACATCCTTGCGCCCCGGGCGCTTGATACCGGCCGAGGCGATACCGAGTTCAAAACCGGCAACCGGGTGCAACGTTGGCAAAGGACCAAGACCAACAGCCATGAATGCGCTCCTTATAGATGATGTGTGCACCGCTTCAGGAAGAGCGGTGGTTTAAATGGCAAAACGCCGCGACGGCAGGAGCCGGTCGCGGCGCGGGTATTTCAGCGTTTGAAACGGGGTTACTGAATCTGCCCGTGGCAATGCTTGAATTTCTTGCCCGAACCGCAGTAGCACAGCTCGTTACGGCCCAGCTTCTGCTCACTGCGTACCGGTGCGGTGGCCAGGGCCACATCGACCTCTTCACCCAACGCTTCCGGCTGCTCCAGACCCGGGGCTTCTTCATGCAGGAACTGCATGCGCGCCGCCAGTGCTTCGGCCTCCTGACGCAAACGGGCTTCTTCTTCGGCCGGATCTTCGCGACGAACCTGAACGTGGGACAGCACACGGATCGAATCGCGCTTGATCGAATCGAGCAGTTCGGAGAACAGCGTGAACGACTCGCGCTTGTACTCCTGTTTCGGGTTCTTCTGGGCATAGCCACGCAGGTGAATGCCGTGACGCAGGTGATCCATGGTCGACAGGTGGTCTTTCCACAGGTCGTCCAGCACGCGCAGAACGATTTGCTTCTCGAAAGTACGCAGCGCCTCGGCGCCCGCCTGGTCTTCTTTCTCGTTGTACGCCGCCACGAGTTCCTGCATCAGCTTCTCGCGCAGGGTTTCTTCGTAAAGGTGATCGTCTTCGTCGAGCCATTGCTGGATCGGCAGCGCCACGCCGAAGTCGCTCTGCAAGGCGGCTTCCAGACCGGCCACGTCCCACTGCTCCGGCAGCGATTGCGGTGGAATGTGCGCGCTGACGGTGGCGTTGAGCACGTCCTGGCGGAAGTCGGCGATGGTTTCACCGATGTTGTCCGCGGCCAGCAACGTGTTACGCATGTGATAGATCACTTTACGCTGTTCGTTGTTGACGTCGTCAAACTCGAGCAGTTGCTTGCGAATATCGAAGTTGCGACCTTCAACCTTGCGCTGCGCCTTTTCGATGGCGTTGGTCACCATGCGGTGCTCGATCGCTTCGCCAGGCTGCATGCCCAGGGCTTTCATGAAGTTCTTCACCCGGTCAGAGGCGAAGATGCGCATCAGGCTGTCTTCCAGAGACAGGTAGAAACGGCTGGAACCGGCATCACCCTGACGACCGGCACGACCACGCAACTGGTTGTCGATACGGCGCGATTCGTGACGCTCGGACGCGATCACCTGCAAACCGCCCGACTCGAGCACTTGCTGGTGACGCTTCTGCCAGTCGGCCTTGATCTGGGCAATCTGCTCAGGGGTCGGGTCTTCCAGCGAAGCGACTTCCACTTCCCAGTTGCCGCCCAACAGGATATCGGTACCACGACCGGCCATGTTGGTGGCGATGGTGAGTGCACCTGGGCGACCGGCCTGGGCGATGATCTCGGCTTCTTTTTCGTGGAACTTGGCGTTCAGGACCTTGTGTTCGATGCCTTCCTTCACGAGCAGGCTGGACATGTGCTCGGACGTTTCGATGGTCGCAGTACCCACCAGCACCGGACGACCGGCAGCCATGCTTTCCTTGATGTCGGCGACGATTGCCGCGTATTTCTCGTCGGCGGTCAGGAACACCAGGTCGTTGTAATCCTTACGGGCCAACGGCTTGTTCGGTGGAATGACCATGACCTGGAGGCCATAGATCTGGTGGAATTCGAACGCTTCGGTGTCCGCCGTACCGGTCATGCCGGACAGTTTGCTGTACAGACGGAAGTAGTTCTGGAACGTGGTCGACGCCAGGGTCTGGCTTTCGGCCTGAATGTTGAGGTTTTCCTTGGCTTCGATGGCCTGGTGCAGGCCCTCGGACAAACGACGGCCCGGCATGGTACGACCGGTGTGTTCGTCGACCAGGACAACCTGACCATCCTGCACGATGTATTCGATGTTGCGATGGAACAGTTTGTGCGCACGCAGACCGGCATACACGTGAGTCAACAGGCTCAGGTTGTGCGCCGAGTACAGGCTCTCGCCTTCAGCCAGAAGGCCGATGCGGGTGAGGGTTTCTTCGACGTACTGGTGACCGGCTTCGTTGAGCTCTACCTGGCGGGTCTTCTCGTCAACGGTGTAGTGACCGGCCTTGGTGACTTCGCCTTCGACTTCCTCGACATGCAACTCCAGCTGCGGGATCAGCTTGTTGATCTCGATGTACAGCCTGGAGCTGTCCTCGGCCTGACCGGAAATGATCAGCGGCGTACGGGCTTCGTCGATGAGGATGGAGTCGACTTCGTCGATCACGGCAAAATTGAGTTCGCGCTGGAATTTTTCTTCCATGCTGAACGCCATGTTATCGCGCAGGTAATCGAAACCGAATTCGTTGTTGGTGCCGTAGGTAATGTCGGCGGCGTAGGCGGCGCGCTTCTCTTCCGGCGGCTGGAACGGCGTGACCACGCCGACCGACAGGCCGAGGAATTCATAAAGCGGGCGCATCCAGTTGGCGTCGCGGCGAGCCAGGTAGTCGTTCACCGTCACAACGTGCACGCCCTTGCCGGACAATGCGTTGAGGTAAACGCCCAGTGTCGCCACCAGGGTCTTGCCTTCACCGGTACGCATCTCGGCGATCTTGCCTTCATGCAAGGTCATGCCGCCGATCAGCTGGACATCGAAGTGGCGCATACCCATGACGCGCTTACCGGCTTCGCGGGCGACCGCAAAGGCTTCTGGCAGCAGCTTGTCGAGGGTTTCCCCTTTGGCGATGCGGGCCTTGAACTCATCTGTCTTGGCACGCAATTGATCGTCCGAAAGGGCCACCATTTGCTCTTCGAAGGCATTGACGAGTTGCACCGTCTTGAGCATGCGTTTGACTTCACGCTCGTTCTTGCTTCCAAAAAGTTTCTTTAACAAAGGCGCAAACATATCGGCAGGATCTTCCACACTAAAGGGATGGAGGGCGGCCCCGTGAGTCGCCCGTGCAGCCCTCATGGCCGCATGCGAACGAGCATTCTACCCGGAAACGATGGTGAGGAAAGTGGCGTTATTCCACGATGCTGGCACAGCGCTGTGACGGGGCTCACTTAAAATAGGGGCAAATGGCTGAACTTCAAGCCATAGGCGACAGAAGTTACTTGTTGATTTAATGGGCAAACCCCGCATAAAAGCAATGGGGCAGGTGCATCCGGCGCTTTCTGCTACCATGGCGGCTCTGTTACTTAAGGTGTCTGATCATGGCATTTCGCCCTCTTACGGCCAGAGCACCCGCCGTTCTGCTTCGCGAAGCCAAGCCGCTCAAGGCTATTCTCGGCCACGCTCAACGCCTTGGACATCTGCAGCGGCTACTGGAAAGCCAACTGCAGCCGGCCGCCCGCGAGCATTGTCATGTAGCGTCGTGGCGCGAAGGCAGTTTGTTGCTGATTGTCACCGACGGTCATTGGGCCACTCGCCTGCGTTATCAACAAAAGCGCCTGCAGCGGCAATTGCAGATGTTCGACGAGTTCACCAGCCTCACGCGAATCCTGTTCAAGGTACAGCCGCCCACCGTTCAGCAAGGTGCCGCCGGGCATACCATGGATTTGTCCAACGATGCCGCCGCCACCATTCAGGCGACGGCCGATGGCATCAGCGACCCGAACCTGCGGGCCGCGCTGGAACGATTGGCGGCGCACGCCAGACCCAAGGGTTGATAAAAAACCAATGTGGGAGCGAGCCCGCTCCCACCGTTTTTACGCGCCGACTCAAATCAACGGCGTTTGCTGCCGCCTAATAATGATCCCATCAACCCGCGCACCAGCTGTCGCCCCAACTGATTCGCCGCCTGTCGCATCGCCGACTTCAGCGCTTGCCCTGCCGCGGTGCCGAGGAATTCGCCGGCCTGTTCGGTGAAGCTTGGCTCCTGCGGAGCCGGCTTGCCGGGTTCAGCTTCAGGCGCCAGGCCTTTGCGCCCCATCAGCACTTCGTAGGCGGATTCGCGATCGATCGGCTTGTCATATCGCCCCTGCAATGGCGAGCTGGCAATCAATGCCGCGCGCTCGGCCTCACTCAGCGGCCCGATCCGCGATTGCGGTGGTGCCACCAGCACCCGCTGGACCATCTCCGGCGTGCCCTTGTCCTGCAAGGTGCCGACCAGCGCCTCGCCGATCCCGAGTTCGGTCAGCACCGACAGGGCATCGAACGCCGGGTTCGGCCGGAAACCCTCGGCCACCGCCCGCAAGGATTTCTGCTCCTTGGCGGTGAATGCGCGCAAGCCGTGCTGGATGCGCAAACCCAACTGCGCCAGTACGTCATCCGGCAGGTCACCCGGCGATTGGGTGACGAAATACACGCCGACACCTTTCGAGCGAATCAGCCGCACCACTTGTTCCAGACGATCCTGCAATGCCTTGGGCGTACCGGCGAACAACAAGTGTGCCTCGTCGAAGAACAGCGCCAGCAGCGGCTTATCCGCATCGCCGCGCTCCGGCAATTGCTCGAACAATTCAGCCAGCAGCCAGAGCAGGAATGTTGCGTAGACCTTAGGCGCTTCATGAACCAGACGACTGGCATCGAGCAAATGAATACGTCCGCGCCCATCGGCGCCCGGTTGCAGAATATCTTCGAGTTGCAGCGCCGGTTCGCCGAACAGCGCTTCGGCGCCCTGCTGTTCAAGGATCGCCAGGCGCCGCAACAGCGCCTGACTGGACCCGGTGGTCATCAACGCCGCGTCGTCGCCGAGCAACGCCGGATTGTCCTTGAGGTGATTGAGCAGCGCCTTCAAATCTTTCAGGTCCAGCAGCAACAGGCCTTCGCGGTCCGCGACCTTGAAGGCGGCGTACAGCGCCGACTGCTGGCTGTCCGTCAATTCGAGCAAACTTCCCAACAGCAGCGGCCCCATTTCGCTCAAGGTCGTGCGCAATGGATGACCGGACTGACCGTGCACGTCCCACAGCGTTACCGGATAAGCCTGAGGCTTGTGGTTCAGCCAGGGCATGCCGGCGATCCGCTCGGCGATTTTGCCCTGGGGATTGCCGGCGGCGCCCAGGCCGCACAGGTCGCCTTTGATATCGGCGGCGAATACCGCTACACCGGCGTCACTGAAGGCTTCGGCCATGCGTTGCAAGGTAACGGTCTTGCCTGTCCCGGTGGCGCCCGCGATCAAACCGTGGCGATTGGCCAGGCGCATGGCCTGGGTGATCGGCTGCCCCGCGGGATCGGCGCCGATAACGATTTGCAATGACTCAGACATTTGGTCCCCCATGGTTAATCTTTGGTCCTACACGGCCGATAGACATAACGACAAAGCAGACAGACACAATCTGTAAGAGATTTCTCTAAGGAGCGGCGGAAATATCACTTGCTTTGAACCTTGCACATTTTGCGTCTCTTTATAAAAGCACGCGTTGTACATTAAGACCTTAGCGGACCCCTAAGTCATGAACAAAAATCTGCGTTTCAGCCATAAAATCCTGCTTGCCGCCGCGCTCGTCGTCATTACTGCCTTCGCCTCATTCACGCTGTACAACGACTACTTACAGCGCAACGCCATTCGAAGGGACCTGGGCAATAATCTACAGGAGATGGGCAGAGTCACTGCCAACAACATCCAGACCTGGCTGGCCGGTCGCAGCTTGTTGATCGAAAACCTGTCGCAAACCACCGCACTGAACCCTGATACCGACAACGTTTCCAATCTGCTTGTGCAGAAGGCCGTGACGTCGACGTTCATGGGCGCCTATCTGGGCAACAAGGATGGTTCTTTCATGATCCGTCCGGACAGCAAGATGCCCGATGGCTATGACCCGCGCGCTCGCCCCTGGTACAAGAGTGCGCAAAGCGCGAACGGCCCTGCATTGACTGAACCGTATATTGATCTGGCCTCTGGCCAACTGGTGATTTCCATCGTCGACAGTGTGATCAAGGACGGACAAAACATCGGTGTCGTCGGCGGCGACTTGAGTTTGCAAGTGATCGCCGACACCCTCAATGCGCTGGACTTCGGCGGCATGGGCTACGCCTTTCTGGTCAGCTCGGACGGCAAGATCCTGGTCCACCCCGACAAATCGATGGTGATGAAATCGCTCAAGGATGTTTACCCGCAGGACACGCCTGCCATCAGCAGCGACCTGAGCGAAATCCAGGTCGATGGCAAAACCCGCATCATGACCTTCACCCCGATCAAAGGATTATCGTCGGTGAACTGGTACATCGGTTTATCCGTGGACAAGGACAAAGCCTTTTCCACGCTCAGCGAGTTCCGCGCCTCGGCAGTCGTTGCCACCGTCATTGCCGTGGCGATCATCATCGCCCTGCTGGGCATGCTGATCCGCATCCTGATCCAGCCGTTGCACGTCATGACTCGCGCCATGGCCGATATTGCCGACGGCGAAGGTGACCTGACCAAACGCCTGACCATTGTGAACCACGATGAGTTCGGCATCCTTGGCACCGCTTTCAACCGTTTTGTGGAGCGCATTCACGGTTCGATCCGCGAAGTGTGTTCGGCCAGCGGGCAGGTCAACGAAGTCGCGTTGCGGGTCGTCGCGGCCTCAAACTCCTCGATGTACAACTCCGACCAGCAGGCTTCGCGCACCAACAGTGTGGCGGCAGCCATCAATCAGCTCGGCGCCGCCGCCCAGGAGATCGCCCGCAACGCCGCGCAAGCCTCGACCCAGGCCAGCGATGCCCGCAGCCTGGCAGAAGACGGCCAGCACGTGGTCGATCGCAGCATTGCCGCGATGAATCAGCTATCGAGCATGCTCAGCGCCTCCAGCAGCAACATCGAGTCGCTCAACAGCAAAACCGTGAACATCGGGCAGATTCTCGAAGTGATCACCAGCATTTCCCAGCAAACCAACCTGCTGGCCCTCAACGCCGCCATCGAAGCCGCACGAGCGGGTGAAGCCGGACGCGGGTTTGCCGTGGTCGCCGACGAAGTTCGCAACCTGGCGCACCGTACCCAGGAGTCTGCGCAACAGGTACAGACCATGATCGAGGAGCTGCAAGTCGGCGCGCGCGAATCCGTCAGTACCATGAGCGACAGCCAGCGCCACAGTCAGGACAGCGTGGACATCGCCAACCTGGCGGGCGAACGCCTGAGCAGCGTGACCCAACGCATCGGCGAAATCGACGGCATGAACCAGTCGGTGGCCACGGCGACCGAAGAGCAGACGGCCGTGGTCGAGTCGATCAACGTGGACATCACCGAAATCAACACCCTCAATCAAGAAGGTGTGGAAAACCTGCAAGCGACCTTGCGCGCCTGTGCCGATCTGGAACAGCAGGCGGCGCGACTGCAGCACCTGGTGGGCAGTTTCCGAATCTAGCGTCTGATCCCCCCTTATGGCGAGGGAGCAAGTTCCCTCGCCACAACATCGCCGTTACCTCCGTCCTCGCCCACAAATCCGCAACCGAACAACTATTCTTCATTAAGGTCAACCAAGGGAGAGCAACGGACCGGAGGGATGTTGATCGTGCACATAGCCGACATAACCATGTTCTACGCCCCCGCCAGCGGTGGCGTGCGCACTTATCTGGATGCCAAACACCGTCGCCTGTGCAACCGGCCGGGTATCCGCCACAGTTTGTTGATCCCTGGGGCCTCTTTTAGCGAACGTGATGGCATTTACACCGTTCCAGCGCCCGCCCTGCCCTTCGGCAAGGGTTATCGTTTCCCTCTCCGCCTCGCGCCCTGGCGCAATGTCCTCCATGATTTGCAACCGGACCTGATCGAGGTTGGCGACCCTTACCTCACCGCCTGGGCCGCCCTGGATGCCCGACGGCAACTGGACGTGCCGGTCATTGGTTTTTACCACTCGGACCTGCCGCTGCTGATCAGCAACCGGATGGGAAATTGGGTCACCCCCAACATCGAGGCTTATGTCAGGAAGCTCTACGGCAATTTCGACCGCGTGCTGGCACCCAGTCGGGTCATGGCTGAAAAACTGACAGGCCTGGGGGTGAAGAACGTTTTCGTGCAGCCTTTGGGCGTCGACTTGCAGACCTTTCACCCCGACGCCCGTGATCCGGGGCTGCGAGCCGAACTGGGCATCGATGAAAACACCCATTTGCTGATCTTTGCCGGGCGCGGTTCCAAGGAAAAAAACCTGCCTGTGCTGCTTGAGTGCATGAAGCGCCTGGGCCGGCGCTTTCACTTGCTGCTGGTGGGCTCTTCGATGCCGGCTGCGGTGCCGGATAATGTCACTGTCGTCGACGAATTCTGCCCCGCCGCGCAAGTCGCCCGCCTGATGGCCAGTGCCGATGCGTTGCTGCATGCCGGTGACCAGGAGACCTTTGGCCTGGTGATCCTCGAAGCCATGGCCAGCGGAATTCCGGTGGTGGCCGCCGCGGCCGGGGCCTTTGAGGAAATTGTCACCCGTCAATGCGGCTTGCTCTGTACGCCCAACGATCCGCAGGCGATGGCCAATGCGGTGCACGAACTGTTCAATCAGGGCTGCGCCGCCCTCGGCCAACAAGCGCGGCGCCATGTCGAACGACATTACTCTTGGGACACCGTGGTCAACAGCCTGCTCGGTCACTATCACGCCGTACTCGGCAGCCAATGGCCGCAGGTGGCCAATGGCTGAGCCCATGGCCCCGCCCAGCCTGTTGCTGGTGCTGCACGACGTCGCACCACACACCTGGGCCGATTATCAGCCCTTTGTCGAAGCCGTCGATGCTTTGGGCAACGTGCCGATGACCTGGCTGGTGGTGCCGAACTTCCACAAACACGATGACCTGGAGGCGCATCCGGGATTCCGTCGCCTGCTCAGCGGACGCCTGGCTCGCGGTGATGAACTGGCGTTGCACGGTTATTTCCATTGCGACGACGGACCAATGGCGAGCAATCCCCGAGACTGGTTCATGCGCCGGCTCTACACCCACGAAGGCGAGTTCTACAGCCTGACCCGGGAAGCGGCCCTCACCCGCCTGCACGCCGGCATCGAAATGTTTCAGCGTTACCGTTGGCCGCTGCATGGCTTCGTCGCTCCCGCGTGGCTGATGAGCGAAGGCACACGCCAAGCCCTGCGCCAATTGCCGCTGAGTTACACCAGCGACCCGCAACACCTCTATCGACTGCCGGATTTCGCCGTCGTCGATGCCCCGGGTCTGGTCTGGAGTGCGCGCAGTGCCTGGCGCCGGGGAATATCGAAGCTGGTCAGTGATCAACGCGAACAACGCTGGCGACAAGCACCGGTGATTCGACTCGGCCTGCACCCGGTGGACATGCGCCATGAGTTCTCGCGTAGCTACTGGCTGCAAACCCTCAAGCGCCTGATCGCCGAGGGGCGAAAGCCGATGACCAAGGCGAGCTGGCTGGCACGGCACGACGATCGCATGGGTCGTGCCGCATGAGTCGCGGCTTTCTGCTGTTCGTCGGCCTGCTTGCCGCGGTGCTGATCCCCTGGCTATTGGGAGGAAGCGAGACCTGGTCGCGATTGCAGAGTTTTCCCTTGAGCGAATTGTTGATCATGTTCGGCATGATCCTGTTGTGCTGGTTGATCAATACGCTGCGTTTGCGCTTGCTGCTGGGAGATCAACGCGGCAAGGTCAGCCCGGTCAAAAGCCTCGGCGTCGTGATGGCCGCCGAATTTGCCTACTGCGCCACGCCGGGCGGCAGCGGCGGACCGCTGACGATCATGGCCCTGCTGGCACGCAACGGCGTGCGTCCGGCGAGGGGCAGCGCGGTGTTCGCCATGGACCAGCTCAGTGACTTGCTGTTCTTTCTCTGCGCGCTGAGCGGGATTCTGATTTATGCCCTGTTCCAGCACCTCAGCCAACGCATGGAGTGGTTGCTGACCGTCAGCGCCGTCTCGATGTTCGGCGGATTGATCAGCTGCATTGTCGTGGCTCGCTATCATCGCGGACTGATCCGTCTGACTGGCCAATTGCTGGCGCGTCTCAATGTCAAAGCCAGCACCCGGGTTCGCTGGGCCCGTAAGCTCCTGCATTTCCTGGCAGCCTTTACCGACACCCTGAAGCTGCCCTTTCTGACATTGATCACGGTGTTTGCCCTGACCTGCCTGCATTGGGCCTTGCGTTACAGCGTGTTGTACCTGGCGTTGCGCGGGCTCGGCGCGGACTTGCAGTGGGCCTGGAGTTTTCTGATCCAGATGCTGTCATTGAGTGCAGGGCAATTCAGTCTGTTGCCGGGTGGCGCGGGGGCGGCGGAATTGACGTCGGCGGCGCTGTTGGCGCCCATGGTGGGGAAATCCACGGCAGCTGCGGCGATCCTGATCTGGCGGGCGGTGACTTACTACTTCTATCTACTGGTTGGCGGGCCCGTGTTTCTATTGATGCTTGGCCGGCCACTGCTCAAGAAGCTGATGAATCTCAAGCAGGCTTAGGCGGTTTTTCCGGTTGGTCCTGCAATTGCTCCCACAATTGAGCCGCGCCGGGAAACTCCGTGCCGTCCTCCGGGCTCATGTCATCCGGGTCATAACGACTCAAACAGCCCTCCCCCAGCGTGGCAGGTGCCCTGGAAGTGGCTTTATCCAGTGGATCGGCCATAGACATATCCTCAGTGTAGAAACGGCGAAGGGCCTGAAGCGATTGAACGCCCAGGCCCTCCGAATTTCAACCGTGTCGTGTGGCGACGGTCAGAACACCACGGTTTTGTTCCCGTGCACCAGCACCCGGTCTTCCAGGTGATAACGCAGACCGCGGGCCAGCACCATTTTCTCGACGTCACGACCGAAACGCACCATGTCTTCGATGCTGTCGCTGTGACTGACGCGCACCACGTCCTGCTCGATGATCGGACCGGCGTCCAGCTCTTCGGTCACATAGTGGCAGGTCGCACCGATCAGTTTCACACCACGCAGGGAAGCCTGGTGGTACGGCTTGGCACCGACGAACGATGGCAGGAAGCTGTGGTGAATGTTGATGACCTTGTGCGCATATTCGCGGCACAGTTCCGGCGGCAGGATTTGCATGTAGCGGGCCAGTACGACCACTTCGGCATCGTGCTGTTTGACCAGGCGCGAGACCTCGGCGAACGCCGGCTCCTTGTCCTGTGAATTGACCGGCACGTGGTAGTAAGGAATGCCGTGCCATTCGACCATGCTGCGCAGGTCGTCGTGGTTGGAAATCACGCAGGCGATTTCACAGTCCAGTTCGTCGCTGTGCCAGCGATGCAGCAAATCGGCCAGGCAATGGGACTCGCGGCTGGCCATCAGGACCACGCGCTTCTTCTGCTCGGTATCGGTGATGCGCCAGTCCATCGAGAATTCTTCGGCAATCGGCGCAAAGGCTTCGCGCAAGGCTTCGATACCGAAAGGCAGCGAGTCGGCACGAATTTCGTGACGCATGAAGAACCAGCCACTGAGATTGTCCGAGTGATGACTCGCTTCAGTGATCCAGCCATTATGGGACGCCAGAAAATTACTGACTTTGGCAACGATGCCGACGCGGTCCGGGCAAGAAATCACCAGCCGAAAAGTGCGCATGAGGGGAAACTCCAGAACTTCGCAAAGGCGGGCATTCTAACGATTGCGCAGCAAAACTGCAGTATTGATGACGTAGCACCTTGCCCGAACGCCAGCGACAGGACCTTTGCCGCCGTCGGCAACCGGCGGTAACAGCAGCGTTGTTAAACATCTACAAGCATACAATTGTGAATATCCGCGCCGGTGTATCGCACTATTTAACCGCACATCCATTGTGCGGCGATTTTCATCGCGACTAAATTAAATAAACCTCCCTTTAATGTTTACTTGATGAAACACCCTGACTATTATTGCGACACTGTTCCCTGCCATCCTATGACCTGCATAAGGTAGTCATCATGTCCCTGATCAACGAATATCGCGCCACCGAAGAAGCTATCAAAGAGCTGCAAGCCCGTTTGAAGAACCTGTCCCAAGACGACAAACTGCAAACCGAGCTGGAATTCGAAGGCAAACTGCGCACCCTGATGGGCGAATACTCCAAGTCCCTGCGCGACATCATCGCGTTGCTGGATCCAGAATCCAAAACCAAAGCTCCACGCGGCGGCGCAGTAAAAACTACCGGCACCAAGCGTGCTCGCAAAGTTAAACAATACAAAAACCCGCACAACGGCGAAGTCATCGAAACCAAAGGTGGCAACCACAAGACTCTGAAAGAGTGGAAAGCCAAGTGGGGCGGCGACGTGGTTGAAGGCTGGGCTACCCTGCTGGGCTAAGCCGCAGCGCTTGTCGCAGACTGATCTGCGACCCAAAAGAACGCCAGCATGCGCTGGCGTTTTTTTATGCCCGGAGTTCAGGCTTCGGGGATTTTCGTTTTCAAAGACTCAAACGTTTACGCAACACCTGGACATATTCCTGCCATTCATTCAGCACCGATTTTTGAAACGGTGTCGCAGTAACATTCAGTTGGGCTGCGGTCTGTACGAAACTTTCCAGGGTATTGGGCGCTCCCCACTCAGGCACTGACAAACGTTTCTGACAGAATAATCGCCAGCGTTCTTGCTCGTCGAAATTCAACGTATCGGGAAAGTTACGTGCGCGATATCGAAACAATAATTCCGGCAAACGCTCATCATCGAACGGCCATTGCGCTTGCGCTAATTGTGTCGGATCGGCCATTCGCACTTGTTCGCACAGGCGTCGATCGCGATCACCGATAAAACCGTCGTATAGCTGTTGTTCCGGGTCCTGATTCGCGGAGAAATCCTCCCGGGCGTATATCGCCGAAACTTTATCCTGCCAAACTTTTTGCGCATCGTTTAGCCGCAGCGCACGCTGCTGATAAAGCGCCATATCCAGCCCCAGCCGCTGCTGATCTTCCGGGCGAAGTACCGACATCGGCGCCACCACCGGGCATTTATTGATGTGAATGAGCTTGAGTGGGACCGGCAACTCACCTTCGGCCAGTTCTTCGCGACGGGTATACAACCGCTGTCGCAATGTCTCGGCGTCCAGGTCGAGCAAACCCTGAGGATCCAGCTGCAGATCACAGACGATCAAGGCGTTCTTGTTACGCGGGTGCCAGGCCAGGGGCAACACCACACCGACGTAATTGCGCGCCGCGGAAAAGCGCCCGGAGACATGCACCATCGGCTGCAGCAGTCGAATCTGATCCAACACCTTCTGCTTGCTGCGCAGATTGAACAGCCAGTCATACAGCTTCGGTTGCTTTTCCCGGATCAGCCGCGCCAGCGCGATAGTGGCCCGTACATCCGATAGCGCTTCGTGGGCGTTGCCATGGTCGATGCCGTTGGCGGCGGTCAGGCGCTCGAGCTTGAGGGTCACCCGGCCTTCTTCATCCATCGGCCAGACGATGCCATCGGGGCGCAAGGCATAGGCCGCGCGCACCACATCGATCAGGTCCCAGCGACTGTTACCACCCTGCCACTCCCTCGCGTACGGGTCGAAGAAGTTGCGATAGAGGCTGTATCGGGTCATTTCGTCGTCGAAACGCAAGGTGTTGTAACCCGCACCGCAAGTACCGGGCGCCGCCAGTTGGGCATGCACCCGGGTCATGAAGTCAGCTTCACTCAGGCCGTGCTCGGCCAATTGGCCCGGGGTTATGCCGGTGATCGCGCAGGCCGCCGGATGCGGCAGGATGTCATCACTGGGCTGACAATAGAGATTGACCGGCTCGTCTATTTCATTGAGATCGAAGTCGGTACGCAGTCCCGCCATTTGCAGTGGGCGATCGCAACGGGGGTTGATGCCCGTCGTTTCATAGTCGTACCAGAAGATGGAGGTCACGGGCTATTCCTGAACTGAAGATCGGCAAAGTCTAGGCGTTCACATCCCGCCCCGGCCAGCAATCTTGTCGTTCACGCACCGTTGCTTGCTTGGCGTGCGTTACAAGGTATGTCGTATGCCCCGGAGAAACTGCCTGCATCCTTTCGAGAGTCCATCCTGCTCAGGCCACATCATCAAGTTGCTTATGCGAGAGACTACAGCGCAGCTAAGGAAGACGATGCTGTTCCTCCTGGATACGCGGCATCAAGTCGAAATGCCCGAGGGCATCGATCTCACACCGCGCCCAGCCGGGTTGATGGTTGGTATACCGGCGCTCTCCTTCGGCCTGATGCTGCGTGGTTTGATCCTCGGCTTGCAGTTCATTGTTCTGGCGATGCGTGGAAAACTCGGCGCAGGGCTGGGCTCGCTACAGATTTTCGCCGTGAGCCAGTGGTACATGGTGCCTTTCGAAGTCTCCAATCAGGGATGCTCGCTGGGCGAACAGTGGATGGGCCGGCGCGTGGTGCCGGATGACGGCACACCCATTGACTCGTCCGCGTCGCTACTGCGTAACCTGTTACGATTTGTCTACCTGTTGCCGTTCGGCTACTCCTCGGCACGATCAGTTGTCTACAACACGCGCCATCCTCTCTCTGCTTTCATATTCGCGTCTGTCCGAATTTCGCCTGCCGCTACAGTGGCCAGTTACTGGCTGTGGGCAACTTGTTCAGCCAGCTCGGCGTACGCCAACATTAGCGACGTGGCCAGGGCTGAAATTTCATTAATTACGCAAATTTCGCGAAAATGACAGCCTCCGGCAATTGACTGGTAGGCCACGCGAGTCCAAGGCAATGGCATACTGCGGTACGGTAGATTTCTTGAATAAACGGAACGAACTCCATAACGAGTTCAGTACAAATGGCGTATCGGTTCTGAATGTTACGCGTTGAGAGCTCGGCTTAGTATTATCAACGAGATACTCAAACTAAAAAAAATCAAAACAACAAAACCATTAACACACTCAAACCCACAACAAAATAATTATTAACCCAGACGCCGTGAATATTTGCGCATTTTTTTGACGTAACCGCACCACCCCGCCCGACAACGCCCCAACAACGCTAATTACCTCACACAACAAACTAATAACTGCACAACACATCAACTTCAAGCGCTATGCGCCCCCAAACCTGGCAAAACCCACCCCCCTTTCCTACAACAAGTAAAAACCCGATCAAAAACCCTACACCCCCCAAAAAAAACCAATAAAGTCAAACCACGCCGCCTATATCTTAGAGCTAAACACTCATAACCCCGCAGCAGCCATACAATCGACAACCTCTACAGAAAGCAGATCAAAAAAAAAAAAAAAAAACCGACGACAACATATTCATGACGAATATACGGCAAAAAACCAAACTAAAATAAATCATGGCTATGCCGTCGCCAAAAACCGAAAAACCTTATTTCATTGACCAAAAAGCGAGAAATCCGCTTGCCAGAAGCGACAGCCATCAATACTTTTAAAACACAACCGACAGCTAATTATGGGCGACGCACGAGCTGAACTTTATTCCCCCAACTTTCAGTCTCACCAACGCCATTATTTTTTCCATCATATTCAATTCGAACATTAAAAAACGGACCACTCCCCTCTTGAAAAGAAACATTCGCATATGCAATATAGGAATGCCACTGAAAATTTTGGCTCATTGCATCAGGCGAGTTAACCCGATGTGTAATAAGACCTTCAAGTTGAATATCCAAATTTGCCCTACTCCAATGACTGTTAGCCGGCCGACTAGTCAGATAATAGGCCAAAGTTCTGACATACACCGTCGAACCGTCAAATCTATATTGGTATTGCAATTGGCCCTTCAATTCTGCAACACGCTTATGCTGGTGATGAAAAACATCAACCGGAACATCTTTCCAAAATTCATCGGTAAACGGCTCGCCTTCACCCACCTCTCGAAAGTCACCGTCTGCAAAATCTTCCGCAATTACGAACTGCGTCACGCGTGACTCTTTTGTATTTTCGACACTCATTTCAGTAACTCCTCAGGAAATTTAAGAACGCATTCAAAAATTACCCCATAAGCAGGAGAACCAACCACTGTCAGATCTGACAGTTCTCAAGATAAAAAAGGCATAACCAGGAACAATTTAATTTCCAAACATTCAGAAAAAACCGTTCTATTTATCCAGCCAACCTTATTTTTCACAGGTCACCTGCGGTCATTCGCCACTACCCATCTGCGACAGGAAATGCCTTCAAGAGGCTATGGTTGCTAGAGGTATAGGGTCTTGATCGCAAGCCAGACTGAGGCCCCCGATATCAAAAAAGTCGCAGCCAGTTGCTGGCTGCAACCTTTGCCTGTCACGCCGAAGCCGGCAACGTCTGAAAACTGAAGTACTGCTTCAACGCCTCTACCAGTTGCCCATACTCCGGCGGTGGGCGTTGCAAGCTGAACCCGGCGTCATAGTGCTGAGGGGTTGCGTCTTCGTGGCACCACAGGCAACACGCCTGCAGGTCGATGACCTGTTGGCAACCATCGCTGGCGGGGATCTTAAGGCGCAAATCGAAGTCCGCGCCGATCATCAGGGGCAACTGACTGATCAGCATCAGCCCGTCCTCGGACACGTTGCCCAGAAAGCCGATGGGTTTGTCGGTGATGCTGTTGAACACTTTCAGAAAATACGGCAGTTGATGCCGCTCGATCCGGCGGTCAGTGAACATGCTGAATTCGCTATGCAAGGCCCCTAAGCAGGGCCGCACCAATGCTTCGGAACAGACCTGCCTGGTGTGGTTTGACAGCCACGGGCGGCCCGCTCTCCCCGATCCCGGTGCGACAGTCGCCGAAAACCGCTGCCGCTTACATCTGCCGATCACAGGTGTTACCTCGGTTTAGAGACAAGGCTCTAAAACCGGTCTATTCGACTATAGCTCACCACTGCCGGTAGGCCAGACATCAGATGACCACTGACATCAGAACCGGGTCGGACGCACCACTGCCGCACTGCGAGTCGGGTAGTGGCCCAGGCTCTGCAGGGTTTCCAGGCGGGCGCGGGCGCGGTAGGCGTACTCGCTCTGCGGATAGGTCGCGATAATGAATTGGTAAGTCTGAGCCGCATCGATAAACATCTTCTGCCGTTCCAGGCACTGACCGCGCATCATCGAGACTTCCGGCCACACGTAAGGTCGCGCCCGACTATCACGCTCGACCTTGGACAACTCAAGCATCACCTGCTCGCAATTACCCCGGTCATAGGCGCTATAGGCATTGTTCAAATGATGGTTCATCGCAAAACGAACGCAACCCGTGGCGCTGAGGGCAAGGGCGGCAATGAGCATGAATCGCATGGGGGATCTCCTGTCTTGAACGCTGTATCGACCCGCGAGCGGAAATCTTCAGGCCGCCGGGCGCAAAGTTGCCAGGTTCAATAAAGAAAGCAATAAGTAGTGCTTACGAACAATGACTACAACTTCGGACCATAGTAGCCTCACTCAGCGCTTGAACTCAGGAGTCTTTGCATGTCCGTCCGTCGTACCAAAATCGTTGCCACCCTTGGCCCGGCCAGTAACTCGCCGGAAGTTCTCGAACAGCTGATTCTGGCTGGCCTGGACGTCGCCCGTCTGAACTTCTCCCACGGCACCCCCGACGAGCATAAGGCTCGCGCCAAGCTGGTGCGTGATCTCGCTGCCAAGCATGGCCGCTTCGTGGCCCTGCTGGGTGACCTGCAAGGCCCGAAAATCCGTATCGCAAAATTCGCCAACAAGCGCATCGAGCTGAAGATCGGTGATCAATTCACCTTCTCCACCAGCCATCCGCTGACCGAAGGCAACCAGCAAGTGGTCGGCATCGATTACCCGGACCTGGTCAAGGACTGCGGCGTGGGCGACGAGCTGCTGCTCGACGACGGTCGCGTCGTGATGCGTGTCGATACCGCCACCGCCACCGAACTGCACTGCACCGTGACCATCGGCGGTCCGCTGTCGGACCACAAAGGCATCAACCGTCGCGGTGGTGGCCTGACCGCACCGGCCCTGACCGAAAAAGACAAGGCTGACATCAAGCTCGCCGCCGAAATGCAGGTCGACTACCTCGCCGTGTCGTTCCCGCGTGACGCCGCCGACATGGAATACGCCCGTCAACTGCGCGACGAAGCTGGCGGCACCGCCTGGCTGGTGGCGAAGATCGAACGCGCCGAAGCCGTGGCCGATGACGAAACCCTCGACGGCCTGATCCAGGCATCCGACGCGGTGATGGTGGCCCGTGGTGACCTGGGCGTGGAAATCGGCGACGCCGAGCTGGTGGGCATCCAGAAGAAAATCATTCTGCATGCACGCCGCCACAACAAGGCCGTGATCGTGGCGACCCAGATGATGGAGTCGATGATCCAGAACCCGATGCCGACCCGTGCTGAAGTGTCCGACGTGGCCAACGCCGTGCTCGACTACACCGACGCCGTGATGCTTTCTGCGGAAAGTGCCGCCGGTCTGTATCCGCTGGAGGCCGTGCAGGCCATGGCCCGCATCTGTGTCGGCGCTGAAAAGCACCCGACCAGCAAGACGTCCAGCCACCGCATCGGCAAGGAATTCACTCGTTGCGACGAGAGCATTGCCCTGGCGACCATGTACACCGCCAACCACTTCCCGGGCGTGAAAGCGATCATCGCGTTGACCGAAAGCGGCTACACCCCGCTGATCATGTCGCGCATCCGTTCCTCGGTGCCGATCTACGCGTTCACCCCGCACCGTGAAGCCCAGGCTCGCGCGGCGCTGTTCCGTGGCGTGTACACCATTCCGTTCGATCCGGCTTCGCTGGCGCCGAACGAAGTCAGCCAGAAGGCGATCGACGAGCTGGTCAAGCGCGGCATCGTGGTGAAAGGCGACTGGGTCATCCTGACCAAGGGCGACAGCTACCACACCACCGGTGGCACCAACGGCATGAAAATCCTGCACGTTGGCGACCCGATGGTCTGAGTGACTAACCGTTGAAAAACGAAAGCCCCGCCGTGTGAATGGCGGGGCTTTTTTGTTTTCTGATTCGACAGGTGTGTTGTCTGATCCGGCCTCTTCGCGGGCAAGCCGCTCCCACAGCAGCCGGTGTCGTTGACATAACCTGTGCCGAACACAAAATCCTGTGGGAGCGGGCTTGCCCGCGATGAGGCCAGCCCAGTCTGCGAAGATTCAATGCCGTTTAATAAACCCGGTCAACGCCGCCAATGCCTCCGGCGAACGCAGCCGTTGTGTAAACAACGCACCCTCTTCTTCTATGACCTTGCGCAACATCTCCCGATCCGGCGCTCTCATCAATTGCTTGCTGATGCGCACCGCTTCCGGCGGCAGCGACTCGAAGCGCAGCGCCATTTCCCGTGCCTTGGCCAACGTCTCTTCGCCACTGCCCAAGGCTTCGCAGGCAATGCCCCATGCGGCGGCCTGCTCACCGCTGAACCCCTCACCGAGCAACAGCAACTCCGCCGCCCTGGCCTGCCCGAGCAAGCGAGGCAGGATCAGGCTGGAACCGAATTCCGGGCACAAACCGAGGTTGACGAATGGCATGCGCAGACGCGCATCGCGGCTGACGTACACCAGATCACAATGCAGCAACAGGGTCGTACCAATGCCCACCGCCGCACCCGCCACCGCCGCGATCACCGGTTTGCGGCATTCAAGCAGGTTGAGCATGAACTGGAACACCGGGCTGTCGAGGCCGCTCGGCGGTTGCTGGATGAAATCGGCGATGTCGTTGCCGGCGGTGAAGCACTCACTGGAACCCGTGATCAGTACGGCATGGATTTCAGGGTCGTGGTCGGCCAGTTTCAGCGCTTCGGCCAAGTGGCTGTACATGGCGCGGGTCAGGGCGTTTTTCTTGTCGGGGCGATTCAGCCGCAGGGTCAGCAGGCCCCGTTCGCGTTCAACTTGGATGGCATCGGTCATGACAGGTCTCGCGTCTGAAAGATCAGCGCTCAACCACGGGGCAGGAACACATCGGCCAGCAGTTGATTGCGCGGCAATCCCGCCAGGTACAGGCGTCGGGCAAAGGCGTCGATGCTGTCGGGGGCTCCGCAGAGTAAGGCCTGGGTTTGCCGGGAAACAAGCCGCAGTTGCGCCAAAGCCGCCGGCAGCTCGGCCGCGGTCCACAGCTCGATACTCAGGTTCGCCCGGCTCGCCGCCAGGGCTTGCAGGGGTTTGGCCAGATAATGCTCATTGGCATCATGGGCCAGGTGAATGACACGAATCGCACCCTGGTGATCCTGGCGCAACGCTTCGCGCAACACCCCGAACAGCGGCCCCAGTCCGGTGCCCGCAGCCATCAGCCACAGCGGACGCTCGTGCCAGTCCGGGTCGTAATGCAAGGCCCCGCCCCGCAACTCGCCGAGACGGATCCCATCGCCGATCTTCAGTTGACGCGCCGCATCGCTGAATTGCCCGGGCTGTCGACAATCGAGGTGAAACTCCAGAAAACGGTCATCTTGCGGCAGGCTGGCGAGGGAGTAAGGCCGCGCCACATTGCCCGCCCACAACACCAGATGCTGGCCGGCGCTGTAGCGCAATGGCCGCTGCGGGGTCAGGCGCAAACGCAACACGCTGGCGCTCAGCCAATCGACGGCGGCGACCTCGGCCGGCTGGCCATCCTGCTGCGGGTCGAAGGTGTGCACCTGCAGGTCCTCGACCACCTGGCACTGACAGGCCAGGCGCCAGCCTTGCCGACGCTGTTCCGTGTTCAAGGCATCGGGACGGCTGTCGCTCGGCAGCCCTTGCACACATTGCACCAGGCACGCATGGCAACTGCCGGCACGACAGCTGTAGGGCACCGACACGCCGTTCTGATTCAGGGCATCCAGCAGATTACTGCCCGCCGCCACCGACCATTGACGGTCGCCAACACGCAACTCAGGCATCGACGTTTTCCCAGGCCGCCGCGCAACGGTTGCGGCCATCGCGTTTGGCGCGATAAAGCGCCTGGTCGGCGCGCTGCAAGGCATCGTCAAGATCATCCCCGAGTTCCAGCAGGGTCATGCCGGCGGACAGGCTGAGGCTGCGCACATTCAGGCCAATCAATTCGACATCGGTGAAGGCGATGCGTAGCCGCTCGCAACAGGAGGTCAAGCTTTCGGGATCGCAATCGGGCAGCAGCACCACGAACTCCTCGCCGCCATAACGGGCCAGCACGTCACCGTCGCGCAGACAGGCCGAGGCCACGCCGGCAAAGGCTTGCAACACCTGGTCGCCTGCGGCGTGGCCGTGCAGATCGTTGATACGCTTGAAATGGTCGAGATCGATCAGCGCCAGGCCATGCACGACACCCACCTCCATGGCGTTCAACTCGCGGGACGCCAGGCGCAGGAAATGCCGGCGATTGAACAACCCGGTCAACTCATCGGTGGCCACCAGGTCCTCGAGCTGACGCATCATCCCGCGCAGCGTGTCCTGGTGCGCCTGCAAGGCAAATCGCCGCTGACGCATGCGGTGTCGCGAAGCCTGTACGTAACCGGCATAGAGCACCAGCCACACCAGCACGATCAACAGCACGCACACCTGCAACGCCGCCAATGCCGGGTCAGGCAACTGGAAGTGGTAGCCCTCCCACAGCGTGATCGCGCTGAAACTGAAAAACACCAGCGAGGCACAACGCACAAATGAGCGACGGGACAGATGGAACAGCCCGAACAGCAGAATCAGTACGTAAAAAACCAGAAACGCCCCACGGGCATCCCCCAGGTGTGCGATCAGCCAGGTCTGCCACCCCAGCCCCAGCAACACTTGGGCTTCGGTCAGGCTGGGGTCGGCAAAGCGCAGGTTGAGGCCCGAATAGAACAGTGCAAACAGCGTCGCCTGACTGATGACCACCAGTGCGCTGCCAATGGCAACGCCGGAGAGCGACTCTTCATAGTGCCCGGTAAAAAACGCCAGCCACAGCAATACCAATGCCAGGGCATAGGTGCCGGCCGCAAGGGCGAAACGCTTGAGCAACAGTCGCTGGATGGCGTTATGGGTCAATCGTTGACTCACCGAATGAAAGGAGACTGACAGAGCGTCCTACTCTACAGACCGTATGTCACTTTAGTGGCGTGGCCGATAAATGACCATCCTATTTTCGAGGGTGGATAACAGGAATACACGCGGCTCAACGGGAGCAAGCCACCTCGCCACAAAAGCAATATGCCTTTATCTGCCCGTTTCAAACCTGCTGCTGCCTGTATGCGACCAACGATTGATTGCCGGCGGGTGTTTACGGAACCGAGGCGCGTTATACTGCCGCGCCTTTTTAGCGTCGCGCCAGCATGCCCGGCGTGCCTTGAAAGGTGCTTGCAACCGACCGATGCACCCAAGCTGCAAGCACCTTATTGAATGTTCCCGTCTTTTAGAGGAGCGCGACTCATGACCGTGATCAAGCAAGACGACCTGATTCAGAGCGTTGCCGACGCCCTGCAATTCATTTCCTACTACCACCCCGTGGATTTCATCCAGGCGATGCACGAGGCCTACCTGCGTGAAGAATCGCCGGCTGCCCGTGACTCCATCGCTCAAATCCTGATCAACTCGCGCATGTGCGCCACCGGCCACCGTCCGATCTGCCAGGACACCGGCATCGTGACCGTGTTTGTCCGCGTGGGCATGGACGTGCGTTGGGATGGCGCCACCATGAGCCTGGACGACATGATCAACGAAGGCGTGCGTCGCGCCTACAACCTGCCGGAAAACGTCCTGCGTGCATCGATCCTTGCCGACCCGGCAGGCGCTCGCAAGAACACCAAGGACAACACCCCGGCCGTTATCCACTACTCCATCGTTCCGGGTAACACCGTGGAAGTGGACGTGGCGGCCAAGGGCGGCGGTTCCGAGAACAAATCGAAAATGGCCATGCTCAACCCGTCCGACTCGATCGTCGACTGGGTGCTGAAGACCGTTCCGACCATGGGCGCCGGCTGGTGCCCACCGGGCATGCTCGGCATCGGCATCGGCGGCACCGCCGAGAAAGCCGCGGTGATGGCCAAGGAAGTGTTGATGGAATCCATCGACATCCACGAACTGAAGGCCCGCGGCCCACAGAACCGCATCGAAGAAATGCGTCTGGAGCTGTTCGAGAAGGTCAACCAGTTGGGTATCGGCGCCCAAGGCCTGGGCGGCCTGACCACCGTGCTCGACGTGAAGATCATGGATTACCCGACCCACGCCGCGTCGTTGCCGGTGTGCATGATCCCGAACTGCGCCGCCACCCGCCACGCACACTTCGTGCTCGACGGCTCCGGCCCGGCGTCCCTGGAAGCGCCACCGCTGGACGCCTACCCGGAAATCGTCTGGGAAGCGGGTCCGTCGGCCCGTCGCGTGAACCTCGACACCCTGACCCCGGAAGAAGTGCAGAGCTGGAAGCCGGGCGAAACCATCCTGCTCAACGGCAAGATGCTCACCGGTCGCGACGCCGCGCACAAGCGCATGGTCGAGATGCTGAACAAGGGTGAAACCCTGCCGGTCGACCTCAAGGGCCGCTTCATCTATTACGTCGGCCCGGTCGATCCGGTCCGTGAAGAAGTGGTTGGCCCGGCTGGCCCGACCACCGCGACGCGGATGGACAAGTTCACCCGTCAGATCCTCGAGCAAACCGGCCTGCTGGGCATGATCGGCAAATCCGAACGCGGCCCGACCGCCATCGAGGCGATCAAGGACTACAAGGCCGTCTACCTGATGGCTGTCGGCGGCGCGGCTTACCTGGTGGCGCAAGCCATCAAGAAATCCCGCGTGGTGGCTTTCGCCGAACTGGGCATGGAAGCGATCTACGAGTTCGACGTGAAAGACATGCCGGTCACTGTTGCAGTCGACAGCAACGGCGAGTCGGTACACATCACCGGTCCTGCCATCTGGCAGAAAAAGATCAGTGACAGCCTGGCGGTGGAAGTGCAGTAAGTATTAAACCGTAAGCCAAAAAGAGCCGCGCTGTATTTACGACAGCGCGGCTTTTTTATCCATTAATACCCAATTTTCAACGACAAAGTTTTAAACCATTCAAGCACCTGGCTACCCAACCACGGTGACCGGAGATCGCAGGATCGGGCGGTCAAATCGTGAACGGCTTATCAACTGCCCAATCGGAGTCCCCCCCTGTGACCTTGCCGATCTGCCTGGCAGTAATTATGTAATTTCCTGATCCCCATGCTGTCGGGGCAGACACCCGCCAACTTCCGTCGGACTCAACCGTCGTGGATAATAAAACGCCCCCGCCCCCGCCCGAATTCCAGATCTCAAGCGTGGCGCCTTTGAGCCCCCCCGTTCCACTGATAGTAGGTTTTCCGTCAGCAGATATGGTTACATCAGTGATCACTGGCCTGAACAGCACAGCAAAAAGGACCGGGCTCGCCCATTCGGACACCACACCATTCAACTTCTGAATAGCGGTCAGTCTGAATGGATCACCCATCCACAACGGCTGCGTAAGCACGGTCTTCCAGCCATCTGATTGTACTGTCGCTGTTCCGAATAGAACGGTACCGACACCGGCTTCATAAAGTTCGATCGTAGCACCCGCCATACCGCCCGTTCCTTGTATTTCCGGTTTTGGTACCCGCACGGTTCCGGGTTGGGTAATTACTGGCGTAGATGGGTGAACCTGACCAATTTTAAAGTTATGACTCCTTGCCCAATGGCTATATAGTAAGTTTTTATATTGGATCCTAAAGTAAATCTGTTCACCTATAGGTAGCTCATCGGGCACCTGAAATCTTATAAAAATGACCCCTCCGTCACCGCTATATCTTTTGATTTTTTCATTATTGCTGGCTCTGAAGAAATCAAGATTCCATTTGGAGTAAGTGGGTGCCGGTACGACTGCATCAACGTTAAATCGACGACTAACGATTGTCGCGACGGGCGCCGTGATTATGGGAGATGGCAGTACTTCCCAGTCTGGTTCATTTTCTCCCGCCATCCGGAGTTCATTATTGCTTGTCATGATCTCACCTCTCCTGTGCCCGGCACGTTCGCCAACACTTGTAACGCTGTTTTTATCTTGGTTCGCGACGATGAAACAACCTGTAAAAACTGACAGTTCCGACGAATGGATACCTGTATGCAGTCGAGCAAATTTCTGCGCAGAGCGGGAAAGCCCGGCGTATTGACTTGAACGTATGAGATGAGTACGGCGCAAGAGGGTCCGCATGCTATCTTGCGACCCCTGTCATTGGTCCGATCTCCGTTTGATGCTGCCTACTTCCCGATCCCTGCGCCTGGCGCTCTATATCGTATTGATCATCGCCGGTGCCGCCATCGCCGCCACCCTGGCGATGCGTCACACCATGCGCCAGTCCATGGTCGAAGACGCCGCCCGGGCCAATCAGCAGTTGGCGCTGTACGCCACGTCACTGCATACCCTGATCGAACGTTACCGTGCCCTGCCCTCCGTGCTGGCGCTGGACCCGCAGTTACGCGAAGCACTCAATGGCCCGGTAAGCCCCGAGCAACAGGACGTGCTGAACCGCAAGCTGGAAAAAATCAACGGCGCCGCCGAGTCCTCGACCCTGGAATTGCTTGATCGCAACGGCCTGGCCGTGGCGGCGAGTAACTGGCGCCTGCCCAGCAGCTACGTCGGTCACAACTACGGCTTCCGTCCTTACTTCAGTCAGACGCGCACCCAGGGCACCGGGCGTTTTTACGCCGTGGGCGTGACCAGTGGGATACCGGGTTACTTCCTGTCCAGCGCCGTCACCGATGACGACGGGCAGTTTCTCGGGGCCATGGTGGTCAAACTGGAGTTTCCCGAGCTGGAACGCGAGTGGCGTCAGGGCAGCGACACGCTATTGGTCAGCGATGCGCGCGGGATCATTTTTATCGCCAACCAGCCGGGCTGGCGTTATCGCCAATTGAAGCCGTTGAACGACAGCGATCACGCCGAACTCAAGGCCACACGCCAGTACGACAAGCAGCCCCTGACACCGCTTGATTATCAATCGCTGCGCCGCTTCGACGAAAACAGCGAGCTGGCACGGGTCGATGGTCCGGACGGCAACGCAGATTACCTTTGGGAGTCCCTGCCGCTGACCGCCGAGGGCTGGACCCTGCATCTGCTGCGTCGCCCACAAGTGGCGTTCGAAGACAGTCGCAACGCCGCCCTCGCCGCTGCCGGCCTGTGGCTGACCCTGGTGTTTCTGCTGCTGTTCCTCAACCAGCGCTGGCGTCTGGCAAAAATGCGCCAGCGCAGCCGCGAAGAGCTTGAGCAACTGGTGGAAGAGCGTACCCGCGATCTGCGCACCGCCCAGGAAGGCCTGGTGCAATCGGCCAAACTCGCCGCCCTCGGGCAGATGTCCGCCGCCCTCGCCCACGAGATCAATCAGCCTTTGACTGCCCAGCGCATGCAACTTGCCACGCTGAGGTTGCTGCTCGACCACGGCCGCGTCGACGACGCCTACAAGGCGCTCAAACCCGTGGATGAAATGCTGACGCGCATGGCCGCCCTCACCGGCCACCTGAAAACCTTCGCCCGCAAAAGCCCTAGCGGCTTGCGCGAACGCCTGGATCTGGCCGCAGTGGTGGATCAGTCCCTGGAGCTGCTCGACACCCGATTGCGTGATGAACAGGTCAGCACCGTGCTGCACCTGACCCGCCCGGCCTGGGTGCGCGGCGATGCGATTCGCCTGGAACAGGTGCTGATCAACCTGCTGCGCAACGCACTGGACGCGATGCAGGATAAACCCTGCAAGCGCCTGGAAATCCGTCTCGAAGCCGATGAGCAATTGTGGCGCCTGAGCGTCATTGATAACGGTGGCGGCATTGCCGAAGAGAACCTGGCCAAAGTGTTCGACCCGTTCTTCACCACCAAACCGGTCGGCGATGGACTGGGCATCGGATTGGCGGTTTCCTTTGCAATCGCTCACGAATCGGGCGGACGCCTGACGGCCGGCAATCGCGACAACGGCGCAGTGTTCTCCCTTACCCTGCCCATCGACCTGGAGGCCCATGGCTCATGCTGAATTCCGTGATGGTGGTCGACGACGAAAGCAGCATCCGCAGCGCCGTCGAACAATGGCTGAGCCTGTCGGGTTTCGATGTGCAGTTGTTCAGCCGAGCGGACGAGTGCCTGGCGCAGTTGCCGAAACATTTTGCCGGGGTGATTCTCAGCGATGTGCGCATGCCCGGCATGAGCGGCCTGGAACTGCTGGCCGAAGTGCAGCAGCGTGATGCCGAGCTGCCGGTGATCCTGCTGACCGGTCACGGCGACGTGCCGATGGCAGTGGATGCGATGCGTGACGGCGCCTACGACTTTCTGGAAAAACCCTTCAGCCCCGAAGCCCTGCTCGGCAGCCTGCGCCGCGCGCTGGACAAGCGCCGGCTGGTACTGGAGAACCGTGCCCTGCATGAACAGGCGGACAACCGCGCCAAACTCGATGCCACGCTGCTGGGCGTGTCCCGTGGCTTGCAGACCTTGCGCCGTCAGGTGCTGGAGCTGGCTGCATTGCCGGTCAATGTGCTGATCCGTGGTGAAACCGGCAGCGGCAAGGAACTGGTTGCCCGCTGCCTGCACGACTTCGGCCCGCGGGCGGACAAACCTTTTGTGGCGTTGAACTGCGCAGCCATCCCCGAGCAACTGTTTGAAGCCGAGCTGTTCGGTCATGAGAGCGGTGCGTTTACCGGCGCCCAGGGCAAACGCATCGGCAAGCTCGAATACGCCGACGGCGGCACGCTGTTTCTCGACGAGATCGAAAGCATGCCCCTGGCACAGCAGGTGAAGCTGCTGCGCGTGTTGCAGGAACAGAAACTGGAACGCCTGGGTTCGAACCAGAGTATCCGCGTGGATCTGCGGATCATTGCCGCGACCAAGCCGGACCTGCTCGACGAAGCACGGGCCGGGCGTTTTCGCGAGGACCTGGCTTATCGTTTGAACGTCGCCGAGCTGCGTCTGCCGCCGTTGCGCGATCGCCGCGAAGACATTCCGTTGTTGTACGAATCGTTCGCCCGCCATGCCGCCGAACGCCTCGGGCGCACCTTCGCGCCGCTGAGCGGCCCGCAGTTGAGCCACCTGCTGAGCCACGACTGGCCAGGCAATGTGCGTGAACTGGCGAATGTCGCCGAACGTCAGGTGCTGGGGCTTGGCGAACCTGTTCCTGCTGGCATCGACCCTGGGCAGTCGCTGGCGGCCCAGCAGGAAGCCTTTGAGGCGCAGTGCTTGCGCGCGGCGCTGACCCGGCACAAGGGTGACGTCAAGGCCGTGCTTGAAGAACTGCAACTGCCACGCCGTACGTTCAACGAAAAGATGCAGCGCCATGGCTTGAGTCGAGAGATGTTCCTGCAAGAAAACTGATTCTCCAGCGCCTTTAATGGCCTCTTCGCGGGCAAGCCCGCTCCCCACAGGAGGCCGATACGGTAGGCAAAACTCGCGATCAGCTCGGTCATTGTGGGAGCGGGCTTGCCCGCGAAGGGGCTGGTCCAGGCAACATCCCCCCATGAGCAACTTTTCGCTCACACCCAACTTTTAATGAGCGGATTTCCGCTCACAAGATCGCTCCAACCCCTCTAAATCGGCCCTCTCCACCTTGGCACACCTCCTGCTATAGCCCCCGCAGGCTGCGTTAACGCGCGCTCCACAAACAATAATTAGACGAAGGATCCTTCAATGGATAACTCCAATACCCTGCCCCGTGGGTCGGCTGCCGTGCCGACAAGAGAACGCACCACCTCCAGCCGTATCAAGTCGATCTTCAGCGGCTCGGTCGGCAACATGGTCGAGTGGTATGACTGGTACGTCTACGCCGCTTTCTCCCTGTACTTTGCCAAGACCTTTTTCCCGAAAGGCGACACCACTGCACAACTGCTGAACACCGCCGCAATCTTCGCCGTGGGCTTCCTGATGCGTCCGATCGGTGGCTGGCTGATGGGCCTGTATGCCGACAAGGTCGGGCGCAAAAAGGCCCTGATGGCCTCGGTGTACCTGATGTGCTTCGGCTCGCTGCTGATCGCCCTGAGCCCGGGCTATGAAATCATTGGCATCGGCGCGCCGATCCTGCTGGTGTTCGCCCGCTTGCTACAGGGCCTGTCGGTCGGTGGCGAGTACGGCACCTCGGCCACTTACCTGAGTGAGATGGCGACCAAGGAACGCCGCGGTTTCTACTCCAGCTTCCAGTACGTAACCCTGATCTCCGGCCAGCTCATCGCGTTGGCCGTGTTGATCGTATTGCAACAATTGCTGACCACCGAGGAGCTGTACGCCTGGGGCTGGCGCATTCCGTTCGCCATCGGCGCACTCTGCGCCATTGTCGCGCTGTACCTGCGTCGCGGCATGGAAGAAACCGAATCGTTCACCAAGAAGGAAAAGGCCAAGGAAAGCGCGATGCGCACCTTGCTGCGTCATCCAAAGGAACTGATGACAGTGGTCGGCCTGACCATGGGTGGCACCCTGGCGTTCTACACCTACACCACGTACATGCAGAAATACCTGGTGAACACCGTCGGCATGAGCATTTCCGACTCCACCACCATTTCCGCTGCGACGCTGTTCCTGTTCATGTGCCTGCAACCGATCATCGGCGGCCTGTCGGATAAAATCGGTCGTCGGCCGATCCTGATCGCCTTCGGCATCCTGGGCACCCTGTTCACCGTGCCGATCCTCACCACCCTGCACACCATTCAGACCTGGTGGGGCGCGTTCTTCCTGATCATGGCGGCACTGATCATTGTCAGCGGCTACACCTCGATCAACGCGGTAGTCAAAGCCGAACTGTTCCCGACCGAAATCCGCGCCCTGGGTGTTGGCCTGCCCTACGCGCTGACCGTGTCGATCTTCGGTGGCACCGCCGAATACATCGCGTTGTGGTTCAAGAGCATCGGCATGGAAACCGGTTACTACTGGTACGTCACTGCCTGTATTGCCGTATCGCTGCTGGTGTACATCACCATGAAAGACACCCGCAAACATTCGCGGATCGTCACGGACTAAGTCCAGCCGCGTCACGATCAAAAGGGGCAGACCGTCATGGGTCTGCCCCTTTTTTTGTTTGGCATGGCATGAAAAAACCTTCACGGCCGCGAGAGCCGGATTAATCACGAGTTAATGCTCAACCACCACCCTGAACCTGCCTGATCGATTAACTGCGATGCGCTCACTCAAACCTTGAAAGCGAAAACATCTGCGGGCCTTAACATCTATTTAATCGATTGTTTTTAGCATTTATTTGCGCTTTTTAATCAGTTTAATTGGCGTAGCATGAGACCCATGCCCAAGACACAACCGCCAACGAATCTGGAGAAATGAAGATGAAAACCAAACTGTTCCTCGCCCTGGCCCTCACCGTACTGACCGCCAACACCTTCGCCGCCGACGGCTTTGACCGTACCGGCTCCGCCGTTGCAGCAGACGGCTATGACCGCACTGGCTCGGCCACGGTCGCCGCTGATGGCTACGACCGCACCGGTTCTGCCACCGTCGCCGAAGATGGCTACGACCGCACTGGCGGCGCCACCGTCGCCGAAGATGGCTACGACCGCACTGGCGGCGCTTCCATCAGCTGATCCGCAATCGCGGCACCACAGCCCGGCTTCGGCCGGGCTTAGTCCTTTATGGAGAACACTAAAAACGACAACCGCAAAAAACCTGTGGGAGCGAGCAAGCTCGCTCCCACAGGGTCCCCATAGAAGACCCCAACTCTTGCGATTGACTGGAAATTAGTCATCGTCGCCAGCAATATGACCCTCTCTCGAAAAGCCCAGGTCTGCCCCATGCCCGACGATATCCACTATTACGAACCCGCCAAGGGCCACCGCCTGCCCCATGATCCGTTCAACGCAATCGTCGGGCCGCGCCCTATTGGCTGGATTTCTTCCCAGGATGCCAATGGCCACTTGAATCTGGCGCCTTACAGCTTCTTCACCGCGTTCAACTACGTTCCGCCGATCATTGGTTTTTCCAGCATCGGACGTAAAGACAGCCTGAACAACATCGAACAGACCGGCGAATTCGCCTGGAACCTGGCGACCCGGCCATTGGCCGAACAGATGAACCAGAGCTGCGCCATGGTTGGCCCAGAGGTGAACGAATTCGAGCTGTCCGGGCTGACCACCGTTGCCTCGAAAGTCATTTCAGTGCCACGGGTGGCCGAAAGCCCGGTGTCCTTCGAGTGCAAGGTCACGCAGATCATTCAGTTGCAGCGGGCGGACGGGAATGTGGTGCCGAGCTGGCTGATTCTGGGCGAAGTGGTCGCCGTGCATATCGCCAGGAAACTGTTGAAGGACGGTGTATACGACACCGCCGCAGCAGAGCCGATTCTGCGCGGCGGCGGACCGGCGGACTACTTCCAGTTGGGGCCTGAGGCGTTGTTCAAGATGTATCGCCCCGGGGCGGTCAGGTAGTTACCAGATCAGGGCGCCGTCTTCGCTGACACCCTTGAGGTGGGTCAACTGCAGAGCGGCCGCTTCGTCCGCTTCTTTGGCGGTCTTGAACGTCTGCTCTTCCAGCAGTTTATTGAAGCGAGGCGCCCCCGAGCCACCGATGGCTTTGGTGGCGATTGCGGCGTAATACCCGCCTTCACGGGGAACGACCGCCGATACGGCTTCGAAGGTTTCAAAGGCTTTGCGTGCCATGTCGCGCATCCTGACTGGTTGAGAATGCTGCCATTAAACCCTCAACCAGCCAGTTTGTGTACCGCAGCCCCGGACTGGCGGAGGGCCTGCGCCGCCGACACATCCCTGAAGGTGTGAAAATCCAGGCTATTGACCACCAGTTCCTGCACCAGCTCGGCGAAGATCTCCATGGCCGGGGTGCTGAAGTACGCGCTCATGGCCTGCTGGTTAGTCCAGAAACCGCAGACCAGCCACAACTCGGGGTCGCATTGCGAATGCTGCAAGGCAAAGCTCAGGCAGCCTGGCGCGGCGCGAGACGGCTCGATCAATGCGCTCAAGCGCACACCCAGCTCCTGCGAACGTCCGGCGCGCGCTCGAACAAAGGCCATATGACTGACGGGGATCTGCTTAGACATGTTCAACCCTCCCAGGGAGTCGTGTGGCAGCCGGGGGACGGGCTGCGACAGGATCAAAGGTTAAGGGTTGGCGTGCGTGGCTCGTTAGTCGATTTCTGCCGGGACGTTGCACAATCCTGCGAGAGTGTGTGGACTGATTGTAACAATGCGCAAAACACTGTCACGCTTCTGCCCTGCGAGTTTCAAGCAAGTTTTGCCGCCTCTGACCGGTCTTGTCGGGGTAAAAGGCAACGCCCATGCAGAATCAGGCAAGCATCCGGCAGGATGTGTCTACCGCCGTGACTTGCACAAACTTATGCTCTGCCCGTCAACCCAACCTTGCCGAGGATGCCTCCCATGTCGTCACTCGATCACTTTCAAGCCCCGCTGAACGCCGACAGGGAGAAACAGCGCGCGGAACTGGCGGCGATCATTCGTCGCAACACCGCCGAAGATGGCAGTTATGCCACCGCTGTCGATTCGCTGTTCATGTCGCGCCACAGCCAAAACCACGACTTCGCCCCGGTACTGGCGCAACCGGCGCTGTGCATCATGGCCCAGGGGCGCAAGGAAGTTCGGCTCGCCGATGAATTCTTCAATTACGACCCGCTCAATTACCTGGTGGTCTCCGTCTCGATGCCACTTAGCGGCCGGGTGGTGAACGTCTCGGCCGAAGAACCGATCCTGGCCGTGCGGCTGGACATCGACCCCGCAGAAATCACTGCCTTGATCGCCGACGCGGGTCCGCTTGGCGTGCCCACCCGGCCGACCGGGCGCGGGCTCTATGTCGAGCGGCTCGACAGCGCGATGCTCGATGCAGTGCTGCGACTGGCACGGTTGCTCGACACGCCGAAAGACATCGCCATGCTCGCGCCACTGATTCGACGGGAAATTCTCTATCGACTGCTGCGCAGCAAACAGGGCCACCGGTTGTACGAAATCGCCATCACCAACAGCCAGAGCCATCGCATCAGCCAGGCGATCAAATGGCTCAACAGCAACTATGAACAGCCGCTGCGCATCGATGATCTGGCGAAGGAAGTGAACCTGAGCGTGTCGACGCTGCATCATCGTTTCAAGGCGATGACGGCGATGAGCCCGTTGCAGTACCAGAAACAACTGCGATTGCAGGAAGCGCGACGCTTGATGCTGGCCGAAGGACTGGAAGCTTCAGCGGCGGGATATCGGGTCGGGTATGAAAGCCCTTCGCAGTTCAGCCGCGAGTACAGCCGTTTGTTCGGCGCGCCGCCGTTGCGGGATCTGGCGCGGTTGCGGTTGAGCGTTTAGCCGGGATTTGTGCAGTCAGTACCGGCCCCATCGCGAGCAGGCTCGCTCCCACGGGTTTTGTGATCGCCCAATAACCCTGTGGGAGCGAGCTTGCTCGCGATAGGGCCAGAGAGGCCAACATCCAATCCGGATCAGGCTCCCAGCACCCTGCACGCCTCCGCCGGCAAGGTCACCGACACCGGATGCCCAACGCTCAAGCCAAAGCCCTGGCACGGCGTGCTCAGCGCCGTGAACGTCACCCCGGAACACTCGACCGTGGTTTCGATGGTCGCGCCGATATCCCGCACGAACGTCACCTTGCCCAACAACCGATTGCCCGCCGTCGCCTGCGGCGCCGACAGTTGCAGGTCTTCCGGGCGAATCAGCATCTTCACTTTCTCACCGACCACAATGCTGCTGCAGATCGGCACTTGCAGCGCATCGCCGCCCGGCAGGCTGATCTTGCCATTGCCCAGCGCCGTGGCCGGGAAGATGTTGCCCGAACCGATAAAGTCGGCGACGAATTCGTTGGCCGGGTGCCGGTAGATTTCGATCGGCGTACCGACCTGCTGCACCCGATGCTCACCCAGCACGACGACAATATCAGCCATGGTCATGGCCTCACGCTGGTCGTGAGTCACCATGATGGTGGTGATGTTCAGCCGTTGTTGCAGTTGACGGATTTCCACCTGCATCGACTCGCGCAGCTTGGCATCGAGTGCCGACAGCGGTTCGTCGAGCAAAAGGATTTTCGGGTGACTGGCAATCGCCCGGGCAATCGCCACGCGCTGCCGCTGCCCGCCGGAGAGTTTGGCCACCGGGCGATCAATCATCTGTTGCAGCTGGATCAACTCCAGCAACTCCACCACTCGCGCCTGCTGGTCAGCCTTGCTGACCCCGCGCAGTTTCAGCGGGTAAGCAATGTTCTCCCCCACCGTCATGTGCGGGAACAGGGCCAGGGACTGGAACACCATGCCGAAATTGCGCAAGTGCGCCGGGGTTTGGCCGATGTCTTCGCCGTCCAGGCGAATCTCACCGCCAGTCAGGGTTTCAAGACCGGCAATCATCCGCAGCAACGTGGTTTTGCCGCAACCCGACGGGCCGAGGAAACACACCAGCTTGCCCTCGGGCAAATGCAGATTGACGTCCTGTACCGCGCAAGCCGAGCCATAGAATTTCTCGACGTTTTCCAGAATCAGACCAGTCATGTTGCACCTCAAATCAAAAGGAAACGCCGCCCTCGCCCACCAGCTTCTCCAGCGCCCAGATAAGGACGAAGTCGATCAGCACGATCAGCACGGCAAACGAAAATACGGTTGGGTCGAGCGAAGACACGGTGCGGCTGTACATCCAGATCGGCACGGTCATGACGTCGATGGTGTAGAGGAAATAGGTCACGGTGAATTCGTTGAACGAGACGATGAACGCCAGCAGCATGCCCGCCAGAATCCCCGACTTCATCAACGGCACCACCACATCGACGATCGCCCGCAGCGGTGAAGCGCCAAGCATTTGCGCAGCCTCTTCGACTTCGCTGCCGATGGAGAGCATGGCGGCGGTGCAGTTCTTCACTACGAACGGCAACGCCAGGATCACGTGGGCAATCACCAGGCGCGAGGTGGTCATCTGGAACGGCAGGCTGTCGAACACCAGCAGCAACGCCAGGCCCAACACCACCATCGGGAACACCAGCGGCAGCGACATCAGTTGCAGCGCCACGGCTTTGCCGCGGAATTCGCAACGGGTCAGTGCGTACGCCGCCGGCACCGCGATCAGCGTCGCGAAGACCATGGTCAGACACGACACCATCAGGCTGGTGGTCATGGCTTTGCCCAGGCTCAGCACGTCGCTGGCGTCCGGCGAAACGAAGGTGTGCCAGGCGGCCTTGTACCATTGCAGGCTGTAGCTGCTCGGCGGGAAGTCGAGGTTCGACGCGCCACTGAAGGACATGACGATCATGGTCAGGATCGGTAACACCGCCAGCAACAGAATGAAGCCGGACAGTATGCCTGCGAACTTGCCGGTCTCTCCCGGCAACAGCGACTGGCGCTTTTTGATCAGGGTACTCATTGCGAAGCCTCCAGTCTGCGCCGACGACGGCCAGTGATGTATTCGGACAACGTCATGATGGCGAGCGTGGTGACGATCAGCACCACACCGGCAGCGGACGCGGCGGGCCAGTTCATCAGCGGCGCGATCTGGTCATGCACCATCACCGCCAGCATCGGCACGCGACGGCCACCGAGCAGCAGCGGCACCACGAAGCTGCTGGCGTTATAGGCGAACACCAGGGTCGCACCGGTGATGATCCCCGGCAGGCTCATCGGCAACACCACCTGGCGGAACACCTGGAAACGACTGGCGCCAAGGGTGGCGGCGGCCTCTTCGTAACTGCGGGCAACGCCGCGCATGGCGCTGGCGATCGGCAACACGGCCAGCGGGAAGGCAGTTTGCACCAGGCCCATCAACACGCCGTTCTGGTTGTAGAGCAGCATGATCGGACGCTTGATCAGGCCCAGGCCCATCAACGTCTGGTTGAGCATCCCGCCCGGGCCGAGAATCACCAGCCAGCCGTAGCTTTGCAGCAGCAGGTTGACCAGCAAGGGCAGCAGCACCGCCGCGAGGAAAATCCGGCGCACGAACGGCGAGCTCAGGCGCGACATGGTGTAAGCCACCGGGATCGCCAGCACGACCGCGATCACCGCGCTGATCAGCGCCAGGCGCAGGGTCAGCAGCAGGGATTTGAGGTAGTAGGGTTCCAGCAATTGCGCGTAGCTGGCCAGGCTGAACCCGCTCCATTCCGCGCCCTTGGTGCCCACGCTCATGCGCAGGACCAACAGGCTGGCGGCAATCAGCACGCCCAGAAACAGCATCGACGGCGATAGAAACAGCCAGGCGCGCGTCGTCGGCGAAACACCCCGATCAGTGCGCGCGGGAGCAGCACTCACCGGATGGGTCAGAGGTTGGTGTTCCATAGCAAAGGTCTCGTCAATGGAGGATCAAATGGCACACGGACATGGGGCATCAACCCGATCCCTTGTAGGAGCGAGCCTGCTCGCGATGGACGTTAACGATAACGCGGGGCATCAGACAGCCCGTGTCGTCCATGCGCCCATCGTCGGAACGCCGCCCGGAGCAAGCTCGCTCCTACAGATCAGGAAGAAAAGATTTCCGTGTAACGACGAATCCATTGGTCATGCACGGTGGCCAGGAAGGCGTTGTCGTGCATGATCGCCTTCTCGGCAATCTGCTCCGGCGTAAGGATGTACGGGCTCTTGCGCGCTTCGGCGGAGATGATCGCCTTGGCGTTGACCGGGCCGTTGTAGATGTCTTCGGCCATCTTGCCCTGTACCAGCGGGTCCAGAGAATGGTTGATGAAGGCGTAGGCCAGGTCGGTGTCGCCGGGGCGATTCTTTGGCATCACCGAGAGCATCAGGTCGGTGTAGAAACCTTCCTTCATGCCGAAGGTGGCGCCCAGGCCGTAGTTGCTGTCGCGGATCTGTTTCGGGAAAAACGCAGGCGCGTACAGCCCCCCCATGTCCAGCGAACCGGTGCGGAACAGTTCGGCGATCTGGTTCGGGTTTTCACCCAGGGTCACCACACGGTCCTTGAGCTCGGCGAGTTTCTTGAAGCCCGGCTCGATGTTGTGTTCGTCACCACCGGCCAGTTTGGCGGCGATGATGATCAGGTCCATGGCCTCGGTCCAGTTCGGCGGCGGCAGGAAGATGTTCGGTGCCAGCTCGGCATCCCACAGGGCGGCGTAGCTGTCCGGAGCTTCCTTCTGCGTGCGAGTGCTGTAGACCAGGCTATTGCACCAGAGCAGGTAACCGATACCGTGGCCATTGGCGCCGGTGCGATACTTTTCCGGTACATCAACAATGTTGGGAATGCGGTTGAGGTCGGGTTTTTCCAGCAGGTTGGCGGCGGCCAGACCTTCGGCGCCGACGCCTGCCAGGGTGATGATGTCGTATTGCGGACGATCACCGCCGGCCTTGAGTTTGGCGACCATTTCCGAGGTACTGCCGGTGCGGTCAGCGATGACCTTGACGCCGTATTTGTCCTCGAACGTCGCGGCGATGTTGCGCAGTGCGGCCAGGCCTGTGTCGTCGGACCAGGTCAACAGACGCAGGGTCTTGCCCTGAAAACGGGTATCACTGGCATTGGCCTTGACGAACGGCAGGCTCATGGCCGCCGCAGCAACCGAGGCTACGCCCACGGTCTTGATGAATTGACGTCTGTTCAGATCATGCTCGCCCATTACGGACTCCCTTTGTTTTTTTAGGTATAAGGCAGGTCGAAGCTATTGCATCCGCGCGACTGGATCAGCGTTTTCCCCTCTATTTTCGGGGGGGTTGGTTGAACCAGTGAGTTCATCCTGAGGTTGTGTAAAACCGCTGACTATCGATAAAAACTCATTGAAGCCATGACGCCAGCACATGCCTCAAGTAGGAGCGAGCTTGCTCGCGATAGGTGCACGGGCGGCGCGTAAACTCAGGCGCTCCGCGTCATCCTTGACGTCCATCGCGAGCAGGCTCGCTCCCACAATAATCGTCGTCAGACGGCTCGAATCACGTGCTTGATTTCCTGGAAAGCCTGCAAGCCCCACGGGCCCAATTCGCGACCGATGCTGCTCTGTTTGTAGCCACCCCAGGCGGTCTGCGGGAAGATCACCTGGGGTGCGTTGATCCACACAAGCCCCGCTTGCAAAGCGTTGGCGACGCGATCCGCCGTCTCGGCATTGCGCGTCACCACGCTGGCGACCAGACCGAACTGACTGTCATTGGCCAGGGCAATCGCTTCGGCTTCGCTGGCAAAGCTGCGCACGCCAATCACCGGGCCGAATATCTCTTCACACCACAGCGCACTGTCGAGGGGCACTTCGGTGAAAATTGTCGGCTGCAAAAAATATCCGCGCGGCAGATCCGCCGGGCGATTGCCGCCGCAAATCAGCTTGGCACCGGTACTCAAACCGCGGTCGATGTGGCTTAGCACGCGCTGGTATTGCGCTTGATTGACCAGCGCGCCCATTTCCACGTTCGGGTCGAACGGGTCTGCCACGCGAATCGCTTCGGCACGGGCTTTCAATCGAGTCAGGAATTCATCGGCCAGTTCGTCGGCGACCAGCACGCGGCTGGTGGCCGAACACATTTGCCCGGCGTTGAAGAAACCGCCGCCACAGGCGACTTCCACGGCCAGGTCGATATCGGCATCGGCCAGCACCAGCAACGAGGATTTGCCGCCCAGTTCCAGGCTCACGCCTTTGACGGTTTCTGCCGCGCGCTGCATGACCTGTACGCCTACCGCGTTACTGCCGGTGAACGACACCTTGGCGATGCGCGGGTCCGCCGACAGCGGCGCGCCAACCGCCAGCCCCGTGCCGCACACCAGGTTGAACACACCGGCGGGCAAGCCAGCTTCGGCAATGATTGCCGCCAGTTCCAGCTCCGGCAGCGGCGTCACTTCCGAAGGCTTGAGCACCACGCAGCAACCGGCAGCCAGGGCCGGCGCCAGTTTCCAGGCCGTGGTGACCATCGGGAAATTCCACGGCACGATCAGGCCGACCACGCCGCAAGGTTCGCGGCGCAGACGAGCGCGGAAATCTTCGCTCGGCAGTTCAACGGCGCTGTCCTGTTTTGCGTCGAGGCCTTCGGCCAGATCGGCGTAATACTCGAACGTGGCGATCACGTCATCGACGTCGATGGCCGCTTCGAACTGTGGCTTGCCGTTGTTGAGGGATTGCAAACGCATCAAGTGCTCACGACCGGCCTGCACGCCGGCGGCGATTTTGCGCAGGATCGCGCCGCGCTCGGCACCGGTGGTTTTCGACCAATCGGCGAAAGCCCTGGTCGCGGCGCTGACGGCTTGCTCGACAGCGCGCTCGTCACCGCCCTTCACCGTGGTCAACAGGGCTTCGGTTGCCGGGTTGATCACCCGCAGGTGTTCGCTGCTGGCGGACCATTGGCCGTCGATGAACAGGCCATCCAACGTGGTGGGTAAGGTCAAGGCAACGCTCATTTCGACACCGCCTTGGTCCAGGCAGCCTGATCGATTTCGATCAGGGTCGGGCCTTGACGGTCCGAGGCTGCGCGCAAGGCGCCACGCAGTTGCTCGACGCCGCTGACTGCTTCGGCGGCACAGCCCAGGGCCTTGGCCACAGCGATGAAGTCCGGGGTGTAGATGTCCACGCCGACCGGCTCGATGGCGCGGTTGACCATGTATTTCTTGATCTCTTCGTAGCCCTGGTTGTTCCACAGCAGCACGATCACCGGGGTGCGCGCTTCAACGGCGCTGGCCAGTTCCGGCAGGGTGAATTGCAGGCCACCGTCGCCGATCAGGCACACCACCGGCGGACGTGCGCCACCTTCAATACTGCCGCCCAACCAGGCGCCAATCGCCGCCGGCAAGGCGTAACCGAGGGTGCCGTAGCCGGTGGACGAGTTGAACCAGCGACGCGGGCGCTGCGGGTTGAACGTCAGGTTGCCGGTGTACACCGGTTGGGTCGAATCGCCAACGAACACCGCATTCGGCAATTCGTGCAAAACGGTTTCGAGGAAACGGGTCTGGACCAGGGTCGGCGCATCCCAGGAGGCCGCCAGTTCTTCGCGCAGGCGGGCGGCACGCACCTGGCCCCAATCGTTGCGGCGCTCGGCCAGGGACTTGTGCGACAGCGCGCTCAACAGGGCTTGCGCGGCGTTGCGCGAGTCGGACACAAGGGCCATGTGCGGCGGGTAGTTGCGCACGGTCTGGTCCGGGTCGATGTCGACACGCAGCAGCTTGCCGGGAATTTCGAAGCCACCGGCGAAGGTAACGTCGTAGTCGGTCTCGGCCAGTTCAGTTCCGATGGCCAGCACCACGTCGGCCTCGGCGACCAGCGCGCGAGTGGCGACCAGGCTTTGGGTCGAACCGATCAGCAGCGGGTGACCGGATTCCAGCATGCCCTTGGCATTAATGGTCAGGGCGACGGGCGCGTCCAGCAGCTCAGCCAGTTCAGTCAGCTCGGCGGCGGCGTCGATGGCGCCGCCACCGGCGAGAATCAGCGGACGCTTGGCGCCCGCCAGCAGGTCGGTCATGCGCGACACCGCAGTCGGCGAGGCCCCGGCGCGGTCGATGTTCACCGGGACGCTGGCCAGTAGGTCGTCGGCTTCTTCCACCAGAACATCCAGCGGAATTTCAATGTGCACCGGGCGCGGACGACCGGCCTGGAACAGCGCAAACGCCCGGGCCAGAACACCTGGCAATTCCGAGGCCGACATCAGGGTGTGGGAGAACGCCGCGACACCGGCGCACAAGGCGCTCTGGTTCGGCAGCTCATGCAGCTTGCCGCGACCGCCGCCCAACTGGTTGCGCGATTGCACGCTGGAGATCACCAGCATCGGGATCGAGTCGGCATAGGCCTGGCCCATCGCCGTGGTGATGTTGGTCATGCCAGGGCCGGTGATGATGAAGCACACGCCCGGTTTGCCGCGGGTGCGGGCATAGCCGTCGGCCATGAAACCGGCGCCCTGTTCGTGACGCGGCGTGACGTGGTTGATGCTCGAACGGGCCAGCCCGCGATACAGCTCCACGGTATGAACCCCGGGGATGCCGAACACCTGCTCCACCCCGTAACCTTCGAGTAACTTGACCAGTACTTCGCCACACGTCGCCATGTCATTGCCCTTTTTATTCGTTTGAGACGCCGGGCCTGCGCAGTGTTTATGATGGATTCGCAGGTCCAGGGATGGCCTCATTGGAACGGGCGACACATAGCCGCAACAATGGATAAAAAATCATACTAGCCATGTCCTCACGTCATACCTTGGATCCGAATGAAACGACTGCCTCCCCTGCCGGCGCTGTACACATTTTTGATTACCGCGCAGTGCTGCAACTTCACCCGGGCCGCCGAGCAACTGCACATCACTCAGGGCGCAGTGAGCCGGCAGATTGCCGGGCTGGAGGATCACCTGGGTTATGAACTGTTCATCCGCCAGGCCCGCGGCCTCGACCTCACCGCCGAAGGACGGGAATGGCTGCCACGTGTCCGGCAGATTTTCGGCCTGATCGACGAAGCGGTGGAGCAGATCGGCGAGAAGCGCGAAACCCTGCGACTCAAGGCCCCGACGTGCGTCATGCGCTGGCTGTTGCCACGGCTGTTGCAGTGGCAGAAAGAACGCCCGGACGTGCCGGTCGAACTGACTACCACGGTCAAGCACGGCGTGGATTTTCATCGCGAGCAATTCGACGCGGCCGTGATGTATGGCGCGCCGCCGGAGGTTTCGCTGGTGTCGCAACGCCTGTTCGAAGAACGACTGACACCGGTGTGCTCCAAGCCATTGCTCGAAGGCCCGGTGCCGTTGCACACGCCGAAGGATCTGGAACAGCACATGCTGCTGCACCCGACCCGGGATGAACGGGACTGGAAGGCCTGGCTGGCCTCGGCGGATGTTCGCTTGAGCAATGTGAGCAAGGGCCAGCATTTCGAAACGCTGGACCTGGCGATGTCGATGGCGTCACAGGGAACCGGTGTGGCGATCGGCGACTGGTCGCTGATTGGCGATGACCTGAGCGCCGGGCGGCTGGTCATGCCTTTCGATCTGATCGTAAAGACAGGCTTGGCGTATTACCTGGTCTCCCCCGAAAAACCCGGACCTTCGGCGAAATTACGCGAGCTGACGGGGTGGTTGGTGGAGCAGGCGCAGAGTCGCTGAAAGCCAGGAGTCGTAGCGTGATACCTCTGTGGGAGCGAGCAAGCTCGCTCCCACAGAGACAGTCAGTTCAATACCCGACGGTAAACCGCTGGCGAATGTGTTTCGGCGCTTCCACTTCATCCAGCATTGCGATGGCAAAGTCAGCGAATGTGATCCAGCTGCGCCCTTCGCTGCTCACCAGCAAATCATCCTTGCCGATCCGGAATTTTCCCGTGCGCTGACCTTCGACAAACTCTGCCGACGGCGACAAAAAGGTCCAGTCCAGATCCTGTTCCTGACGCAGGCTCTCCAGAAACTCGGCACCCGCCCCGGCTTCTGCCTTGTACTCGGCCGGGAAGCCCTGGCTATCGATCACCCGGGTGCCATCCGGCAACAACAAAGACCCGGCACCGCCCACCACCAACAGGCGATTGACCCCGGCCTTTTTCACCGGCCCGATGACGGCACTGGCAGGCAGCGTGGCGAAATGCGCGGCGCTGATCACCAGGTCATGACCCGCCACTGCGGCTTGCAACGCAGCACTGTCGAGGGCATCGACATTCTGGCTGACCACGCCGGCACGCTGGCCGATCTTCGAGGTATCGCGGGCGATGGCGGTGACACTGTGACCACGGCGCAGGGCTTCTTCCAATAGCTGGCTACCGGCACGACCGGTGGCCCCGATGATTGCGATTTTGCTCATGACGTTCTCCAGTTGGCTTGAGGTGTATCTGTAGCGACAAAAATGTTTATGTGGCGGTCATCACAAAATCTCATTCACCCCACTTCATCTCGCCCTTGGCGACCTTGGCGCTCAACGCCAGGGAGCTTTCGTCACCCAGTCTCGGGAAGCGTTTTTTCATCGCGGCAATCAGTGCGGCCGCATCCTTGGCCCTGGCGGTTTCTTCGTCGAAGGCCTTGATGTAATCGGCAGTGAATTGCACCGCCGCCAGGGAGCGGGCGCTGTCACCGAGGTAATGACCCGGGATGACGGTTTTCGGTTTCAGGGTTTCGATCGAGTGCAGCGTAGTCAACCAATCGGCATGGGACTGCGGGGTTTGGGTGTCAGCCATCCACAGGTGAATGTTTTCTGCCACGACCACGCCACCGACCACGGCCTTGATCGATGGAATCCACACAAAGCTGCGATCCGGTTGCTTGCCCTCAAGACCGACCACCTGCAGTTTCTGCCCTTCGAGCATCAGGCTGTCGCCCTTCAGCACATCCGGCACGATGGTTTTAGCCGGTACGTCGGCACCCATTTTCGGGCCCCAGAAGGCCAGCTTGCCGTCGACGGTGTGCTTGATGTGATCAACGGTCGGCCGGGAAGCGAGCACCTTGGCTTTGGGGAATGCAGCGGTCAGGGTGTCGAGGCCGAAGTAATAGTCCGGGTCGCCGTGACTGATGTAGATGGTGGTCAGTTGCTTGCCGCTGGCGCGGATTTTTTCCACCACCTGTTCGGCCTGGGACTTGCCGAATTGGGCGTCCACCAGAATGGCCTCTTTCTCACCGCTGACCAGTACCGATGTCACCGGAAAAATGGCCTTTTCGCCGGGGTTGTAGACATCCAGGGTCAATGTCGACGCAGCGGCGTGAGCGGCGAAACCGAGAGCGGTGGTCGCCAGCAAAACGCGTTTGAGCGTGGTGAAACCGATCATCTGTTGCTCCGTATCCAATGGCTGTAGTGGTCCCCTGCAGGAGCGAGCAAGCTCGCTCCTGCAGGGAACAGAGCTTAGTTGCCTGGTTCAGTACAAAAAATGCGATGCTGGAACATAGTTTATTTCTGAAATCGGGCAAATCATGGATCGTCTACAAGCAATGCGGGTGTTCGTTACGGTGGTCGACCTCGGTAGCCAGTCGGCCGCCGCCGATCACCTGGAGCTATCCCGGCCGGTGGTGTCCCGGTATCTGGCCGAGCTGGAAGACTGGGTCGGCGCGCGCTTGATGCACCGCACCACACGCAAGTTGAGCCTGACGGCGGCCGGTAGCGAAATCCTGCCCCGCTGCCGGCAAATGCTCGACTTGTCCAGCGACATGCAGGCCGCCGTCAGCGAACCGGACGAAGCACCGCGCGGCCTGCTGCGGGTCAGCGTCAGTACTTCATTCGGTCAGGCGCAACTGGCCGATGCCATGGCGGCGTACGTCAAGCGCTACCCCGGCGTGAGCATCGACATGCAGATGCTTGATCGCACCGTGAACCTGGTCGATGAGCGCATCGATCTGGCGATTCGCACCAGCAATGATCTGGACCCCAATTTGATCGCCCGCCGACTGACCGTCTGCCGCTCGGTGATCTGCGCCTCTCCTGCTTACCTGCGCGAGCACCCGGCGCCGCAATGGGTCGAGGACTTGAGCCAGCACAATTGCCTGACCCATTCCTACTTCGGCAAAAGCCTGTGGCATTTCGAGCAGGACGGCGAAGAGGTCTCGGTACCCGTGCAGGGCAACATCAGCGCCAACGAAGCCAGCACACTCATGCGCGCGGCGATGGCCGGTGCCGGAGTGGCGATGCTGCCGACTTATCAGGCTGGCGTGCACATTCACAGCGGCGAGCTGGTCCGCCTGTTGCCAAGGGCCGAACCGCGACAGATGAACGTGTACGCGGTGTACGCCTCGCGCAAGCACATGCCGGCGGCATTGCGCAGCCTGCTGGATTTTCTGGTGGTGAGGTTCCCTGAAGAACCGGTGTGGGATATCGGCCTGTAACTGCAACCCTGTGGGAGCGAGCTTGCTTGCGATAGCGGTGGATCAATCGACATCATCGTTGAACGTTCAGCCGCCATCGCGAGCAAGCTCGCTCCCACCAGGGCAAATCAGCGCTCTGAATATCGGGTTACAAGCGAACATGGCATCACTGGCAACTCAGTGGCACTGACCTATGCTCAAAGTAATACCGGAAGGTATTCGTTCAGAGGTCAACGCCATGAACATCAAAACAAGAAGATACCTCGCCATTTTCATCACCTGCGCGGTCACGCTCGGGCTCTATGGCGCTGCGGCCTGGCGGGTCGAGCAGTTACGCAACCTGCCCCGTGAATACGCCAGTTGCAACTTCGAGCGGTGCATTCCACACAACGCGACCCTCAATGCCCTCCGCTGACAAAGGGGATCAGGCCTCGTTGCCCTGATCGGCCTTCAAGCGGTCGCGGAAGGCCTTGGGCGAGATCCCCACCCGGCGTCGGAACAGGCGTGTGAAGTTGGTCGGATCCGAGAACCCCAACACGTCGGACATTTCGTAAATGGTCATGCTGGTATAGGTCAGCAAGCGCTTGGCCTCCAGCAATTGGCGTTCGTGCATGATTTGCAACGCCGGCTGGCCGGCCAGCTCCCGACAGGTGCCGTTGAGGTGGGACACGGAAATCCCCAGCCGATGGGCCAGATCCTCGACTTTGACATGCTGGCGATAAGTCTCTTCCACCAGTTGGATGAACCCGTTGAGGTACTCCCGCGCACGTTGCGGCCGCTGCGAGGCTGAACGACGCTGAATCACCTGACGGCTGACCCATACCATGATCACGCTGACCAGCGAATGCATCAGCATTTCCCGCGCCGGTTGGTGCCCTGTGTATTCGGCTTGCAAGGCCGAAAACAAGCTGTTGAGGTACTCGCTGTTTTCACCCGCCGGGTAGCTCTCGGCCTGGGCCAGCGCATTCCCCGAATGCCCCAGTTGCGCCTGCAGGTGGGCGATCAACGGCGCGGCCAGGGTCACGACGAACCCTTCGATATCTTCGGAGAAACGATAGCCATGCACGGATAACGGCGGCAGGACCAGGATCGCCGGCTCGCTCAGTTGCGTACGTTTGCCTTCGATTTCAAGCTCTGCCTGACCTTTGAACACGAAGAGCAACTGGCATAGATCCGGGTGGCGATGGGGTTTGATTTCCCATTGATGTTCGCGACTGCGTTTGGAAATGGTTTCACAGTGCAGCAAGTCCGGGGTCGGCCAATTCAGGCTTTCACCGTAGAGCTTGAACACCGGAATCGAAGGCAGGTCAGGCTTGTTCATCACTTCAATCCAGGCCTCGAAATAGATGACGGACGATAATCGCACCGATTGGCAGAATGCACAGGTATCGGCTCAGTTTTCACCCTCAATTGACAGACCCGCAAGTGAAAAATGCAAGCACTCGATCCATAAAACTCGCTCAGCGACCCTGGCCGTGTGCTGCTTGGGAGTCATAAAAACAATGAAAACCCTGAAACCCAAGTTGCCATCATTGGCGCCGGTCCTTCCGGTCTGCTGCTCGGTCAATGGCTGCACAACGCCGGCATCGACACCCTCGTTCTCGAACGTCAGAGCCCGGACTATATGCTCGGGCGAATCCGCGCCGGGTCCTTGAACAAGGCAGCTTAGAGCTGTTGCGCCAGGACGGCGGAGTCCGCGCATGGGCACTGAGGAATTGATCCACGGTGGCTTCGAACAGGCCCTCTACGGACGCCAGGTGCATATCGATCTGCACGCCCTGACTGGCGGAAAAACTGATGATCCAAGGCCAGACCGAGGTCATCCGCGACCTGATGGCCGCTCGTCAGGTCGCCGGGTGCGATGGCTTCCGTGACGTGGCGCGGCAGTCGAGGGCTATCGAATAGCCTGCTATCGATTTAAACTGGCGAGCACCCCCGCTCGCCTTGCCACTGGCGGGTTATCACTGCCCGCAGGTTTTCTTCGTGACCAATCTCAAACAGCCTGAAACGCCCAAGCCGGCTATCCGCAGCGTATTGATCGCCCTGATGCTGGCGATTTTCCTCGGCGCCCTGGACCAAACCATCGTCGCCGTGTCGATGCCGGCCATTTCCGCGCAATTCAAGGACGTCAGTCTGCTGGCCTGGGTGATTTCCGGGTACATGGTGGCGATGACGGTTGCGGTGCCGATCTACGGCAAACTCGGCGACTTGTACGGGCGTCGCAAGTTGATGCTCTTCGGCATGGGCCTGTTCACCCTGGCGTCGTTGTTCTGCGGCATGGCCCAGAGCATGGAACAACTGGTGCTGGCGCGGATTTTTCAAGGCGTCGGCGCCGGCGGCATGATCTCGGTCAGCCAGGCGATCATCGGCGACATCGTGCCGCCACGGGAACGCGGTCGCTATCAGGGTTATTTCAGCAGCATGTACGCCGTGGCCAGCGTGGCCGGTCCGGTGCTGGGCGGCTACATGACTGAATACCTGTCCTGGCGCTGGGTGTTCCTGATCAACTTGCCGCTGGGCCTGGGTGCCTGGCTGGTGGCCAATCGCACCCTGGTGGGCTTGCCGATACCGCAACGCAAACCGGTCATCGATTACCTCGGCACCCTGCTGATGATCATCGGGCTGACGGCGTTGCTGCTGGGCATTACCCTGGTTGGCCAGGGTCATTCATGGCGCAGCGTCGAAGTGCTGGCCCTGCTCGGTTGCGCGGTGTTCGTGCTGGGCTTGTTCGTGGCCTGTGAACGACGGGCACAGGAACCGTTGCTGCCCATGCATCTGTTCGCCAATCGCAATGCGGTCCTGTGCTGGTGCACGATTTTCTTCACCAGTTTCCAGGCGATCTCGTTGATCGTGCTGATGCCCCTGCGCTTTCAGAGCGTGACCGGGGCCGGGGCCGACAGCGCGGCCCTGCACCTGCTGCCGCTGGCCATGGGTATGCCGATCGGTGCCTATTTCGCCGGCCGCCGTACGTCTGTGACCGGACGCTACAAACCGATGATCCTGACCGGCGCCGTGCTGATGCCGATCTCGATTCTCGGCATGGCATTCAGCCCGCCCCAGGCGTTTTTGCTCAGCAGCCTGTTCATGTTACTCAGTGGCATCGCCGGGGGGATGCAGTTCCCGACGTCACTGGTGGGCACACAGAACTCAGTGGAACAACGCGACATAGGCGTCGCCACCAGCACCACCAACCTGTTCCGGTCGCTGGGCGGCGCGGTGGGCGTTTCTGTGATGTCGGCGCTGCTGCTGGCGTTGCTGCAGGATTCGAGTTTCGCGCACCTGGCCGGCTCGTCGCTGATCGCCGAAGGTCATTCGGGGAATGTACTGCTGGACGGTTTGAACGCTGCAGCGGGGGATACACAAAACGCTCTGCGTGCCGAACTGCTGCTGACGTTTCGGCATTTATTGATGGTCAGCGCTGCAGTGTCGTTGCTGGGGCTGGCGGCGGCGATTGTCATGCCGAACATGTTGTTGCGCGGGCGGGAAGACAAGGTTCGGTAGATGGACCGAGTCGCCTGTTATCGCGAGCAAGCTCGCTCCCACAATGCTTTCTGGTGTACACAAATGTGTGTTCACCGGGATTCAGTGTGGGAGCGAGCTTGCTCCGGGCGGCGTTCCGACGATGGCGTCATGACAGACACAACATCTTCAAGGGCTGTAATACCCCACAGCCACCAGAAAATGCCCGACCTTCTTCAGGTAGGCATGCTTGTCCTCGACCTTGCCGGTGACCGGGTTTTTCCAACGATAGTCGTATTCGCCGTAATCCTGCCCGGCCATGAGCGCCAGCATTGGCTCGCCCACCGGCTTGCCTTCAGGGTCGCTGATCTTGCTGAAATCGGTGTTGATCAAGCGCAGGTTGGTGCCGTGGGCGATGTAACGCCGGGTATTCAGGTCGACGACAAACACATACAGGTCATCCTGCAAATAACCGCCCTTGAGGGAGTTGATGGCGCTCAGGGTGCCCTTCTCGTCCTTGGCCAGATCGGCCGCGGCTTTGTTCAGCAGTGCCATGGCCTGTTCCGCTGACGCCCGTGGCAGGTAATACCCGACCGCCAGAATCCGCTGGCCGACACGCTGGTAGTAGACGTGCTTGCGCTCGATCTTGCCATCGGCCCAGTTCTGCCAGCGGTATTCCGCCTGCTGGATGCCATTGCCTTCAGGCACTTTCAGCGCGTCCTTGAAGGTTTTCTGCAAATCCGGTCCGAGGGTTTCCGATACGTCCCGGCCGATCAGCGCCGAAGATGGCCCGCCGCTGGCGAGCATCACGCCCTTGGTATCCAGTACAAAGACATATCGGTCCTTATCGACAAACTCGCCCTGACGGCTGAACGCCGCGAAGGCCTTGTCGCCATTCTCGTGGTAATAGGCCAGGGCTTTTTCCAGTAAGGCGATGGCGGCCTGACTGTCAGATTTTTCGGTGTTGGCGGCTTGAACCTGGCCCAGGCACAGCAAAAGCATGCTGCCCAGCAAGGCCAATTTGTGCAGAAACCCCATTGCGCATCCCTCGTTCTTGATCGTGTTTCAAGAGCGTAGACGGGTTGGGGCCATGCACGAATATTCAGGATGCGCAGTGAACGGATTGGGGCGGGAGCAAGCTCCCTCGCCACAAGTGTTCATGTGCAGGTCTATTACTGGCGGGCGCGCAGTTGCTGCTGCAGGTTCTGGATCTGCGCCTGAAGGGTATTGATATTGCGAGTGACCTGGCTGCGGAAAGCATCGAATTCGGCAGTGTTGGTCGAGCCTTGGACAGGCGTCGGGCGATTGTCCTGTTCGCTTTTGAGCACCACGATCTCCTGCTCCAATCGATCGATGGCGGCGCTCGGATTGCCTTGTTTCTTCAGTGCGGTGATGTCGGCGCCGAGGCTTTTCAGCTGTGCATCGAATTTTTCCGTGTCTGCCGGAGCACTCTTCAACGCGGCCACGTCGCTGATCAAGACTTTGACCTGAGCCTGCAATTGCGTATTGGCGGTTTGGTGCTCAGTGCTCTGCGCGCTGATTTGCGCCAGGCGCTTATCCAGATCGGTGGTTTGTGCCGTCATCTGCGCCAGGCGCTTGTCCAGATCCGAGGTCTGGCCCGCGACGCCTTGTTGTTGCTGACTCTGATCCTGCAGCTTGCTTTCCAGCTGTTTGATTTGCAGCTTCAGGGCTTCGCTGTCGCTGGTGACGTTGGTCTGACTGGCCACCACCTTGCCGGAAATATCCTGCAGGCGCCCCGCCGCTTCCTCACTGATGCGGGCGAAGCTTTCCTGGGTGGCCACCAATTGCTGCTCCATCAGCGAAATCTGCTGAAAGCTCCACCAGGCCAAGCCCGCGAACGCAAAGAACAAAGCCCCGACCAATGCCCACAACGGCCCGGTGCTCGGGCCTTTGGCCTGCACTACCGGCACGGGCCGTGAGTGCACGGAAGTACGCGTGGTGACCGGAAAATCATCGTCGTCGAGGCTGTCGGCGCGCAGGCTCGGTACATCGTCGAAGTCATCGTTGGCATCGTTACGCATGGACATTGAGTCAACCTTTGTGAAACGCGGTGATAGCTGGATGCGGCGAGTATAACCTTCACTGCCGCACCGATTGACCTTCACCCCCCGGCTCGGTTCAGTGCCGCGCTGCTCAGCGAATATCCTGGGCCTTCCACCAGCCGCAGAACTCATCCAGCGCGGCCCACAGACTGACCTTGGGGTCGTAATCCAGATAATGCCGGGCGCGGCTGATGTCCAGGGTGAAATTTTTGTTCATGACCTGCATGCCCAACCGCGACAGGGTCGGTTCGGGACGCCCCGGCCACAACTTGCACACAGCCTCATTGAGCGCGGCGACGGTGTAGGCCAGGCCGTAGGAACGGTAGCGCGTTACTTGTGGGACTTCCATTTTACGCATGACGTAATTAACCACGTCCCACAATGGAATCGGCGTCCCGTTGCTGATGTTGTAGGCCTTGCCCAGGGCGGACCCGCTGGCCAGCAAACTGCTGAGCAACGCTTCGTTGAGGTTCTGCATGCTGGTGAAATCGACCTTGTTCAGGCCGTTGCCGATAATTGCCAGGCGCCCCTTGCGCTGCATGTTCAGCAAGCGCGGGAAAATGCTCATGTCACCGGCACCGGTGACGAAACGCGGACGCAGGGCCAGGGTCTCGAGGCCGAATTCCTGGGCACCGAAGACCTTTTGCTCGGCCAGGTATTTGGTCGCGGCGTAAGGATGCTTGAAGCGTTTGGGCACCTGTTCTTCGGTCAACCCCAGGTGATCGCGGCCATCGAAGTAAATCGACGGCGACGACAAATGCACCAGCCGCCGGACCCGCTGCTTCAGGCAGGCTTCGACGACGTTTTCGGTGACCTGGACGTTACCTTGGTGAAAGTCCTGATAACGTCCCCACAAACCGACGGAGCCGGCGCAATGCACCACGGCCTCGACGTCGGAACACAGGTCGCGCGTCAGTTCAGGATCACTCAAATCGCCCTGGATGAACTCGGCGCCGCGCCGCACCAGATGCTCCACACCTTCGGCCCGGCGACCGTTGACCCGCACATCCAGGCCCTGCTCCAGGGCAAAACGCGCAAAGCGTCCGCCGATGAAACCGCTTGCGCCGGTGACCAGAATCTTCATGTATTGCTCCGAATATTTCGTTTTGCGTATTGCGAGAGGTCTTGACGCTGCCCGTCAGTCCAACGGCACCAGCCATTGTTTCGACGCGCGCACCAATTGATCGGTAAGAAGCCCCAGCAATTGACCGCCATTGCGCCAATGATGCCAGTACAGCGGCACGTCGATCGGTTTATCTGGCAAAAGCTCCAGCAACGCACCGCGCTCCAGCTGTTCGCGAACCTGCAATTCGGGCACCAGTCCCCAGCCGAGGCCCGCTTCGGTGAGGCGGATAAACCCTTCAGAGGACGGGCATAAATGGTGTTCGAATCCACCATCGACGCCGAGAGACGCCAGGTATCGATGCTGCAGGAAATCATCCGGGCCAAACACCAGCGCCGGCGTCCGGGCCAACTGATCGGCGCGCACACCCTGGGGAAAATGCCGGGCAATGAAGGCCGGACTGGCCAGCGCGCGGTAGCGCATCGCCCCCAGCAACACGCTGCGGGCGCCCGCCACCGGCCGCTCGCTGGCACAGAGGCATGCGGCCACTTCGCCTGCGCGCATGCGCTTTAGACCTACGGTCTGGTCTTCAACCACCAGATCCATCAATAGATGTTGTTCCGCACAAAAATCCCCGACGGCTTGCGCCCACCAAGTGGCCAGGCTGTCGGCATTCAAGGCGATACGCAGGCGCTCCGGCAGGCCTTCTTCGTCCAGCGCCGGCACCAGCGTCTGCAAATCACGCTCAAGCAAACGCACCTGCTGCACATGGTTGAGCAAACGCCGGCCAATTTCCGTGGGAGTGGGCGGTGTGCCCCGGACCAACACCGGTTGGCCGACCCGCGCCTCGAGCAATTTGATGCGTTGGGAGATCGCCGACTGCGACAAACCCAAGACCTGGGCGGCACGCTCGAACCCGGCTTGCTCGACCACAGCGGCGAGGGCAGAAAGCAATTTATAGTCGAACATCAGTTTTCCTAATGGGCGATCAGCAAGATTGGTTTTTCTTATACAACCTGGCACGGGAGAATGGCCAGCAAGAACGCTTGAACAAGGAACACCCACATGGCTGGCGAAACTTCATTGGCAACACTGCTGCGCAGCATGAGCCCGCAACTCAATGCCGGCGAGTACGTGTTCTGCACCTTGCATGACGGCCAATGGCCGGCGGGCCTGGACATCATCGGCAGCTTCCGCGAGCAGGAAGGCCTGACCGTGATTCTCGAACGCCGCCACGCCGAACAGGCGGGCTTCAGTTTCGACTACGTCGCGGCCTGGATCACCTTGAACGTGCACTCGGCCCTCGAAGCTGTCGGTCTGACCGCCGCGTTCGCCACGGCACTGGGCCAGGCCGGCATCAGTTGCAACGTGATCGCCGGCTATTACCACGACCATTTGTTTGTCGGCCAGGCCGATGCCGAACGCGCCATGCAAGTGCTGCGCGATCTGGCAGCCAACGCGGAGTAATCATTATGTGGCAAAGCTATGTGAACGGCCTGCTGGTGGCCTTCGGTCTGATCATGGCGATCGGTACCCAGAATGCGTTTGTGCTGGCCCAGAGCCTGCGTCGTGAACACCACCTCCCGGTGGCGGCGTTCTGCGTGGCCTGCGATGCATTATTGGTGGCCGCCGGGGTTTTCGGCCTGGCGACGATACTGGCGCAAAACCCGACCTTGCTGGCCATCGCCCGTTGGGGTGGTGCCGCGTTTCTGTTGTGGTACGGCACCCAGGCGTTGCGCCGGGCCTGCGCCAAACAAAGCCTGCAACAGGGCGAAAACCAGACCGTGCGCTCATTGCGAGCGGTGATGCTCAGCGCGCTGGCCGTGACCCTGCTCAACCCGCACGTCTACCTGGATACCGTGTTGCTGATTGGCTCCCTCGGCGCCCAGCAGACAGAGCCCGGTGCCTATGTGGTGGGGGCGGCGAGTGCTTCGTTGCTGTGGTTTTTCACCCTGGCGCTCGGCGCGGCATGGTTGGCGCCCTGGCTGGCTCGTCCAAGTACCTGGCGCATCCTCGACCTGTTGGTGGCCGTCATGATGTTTGCGGTAGCGTTGCAATTGATCACCGCCGGCTGATTTATTCCAAAAGGCTCTGGAACCTCTATTCCACACAGTTGTTGCGTGGTTATGCCGTCCCCCCGGTGCTATGATCCGACGCCTGCGCCGCAAAGAGTACAAACTCCCCCGGCGCTAGTCTGGCCGCCCGTGATCGGCCTTGCGCTCACCGCAACTGACCTGATTAGGAGATCCACCATGGCTTTCGAATTGCCGCCACTGCCTTACGCACACGATGCACTGCAGCCGCACATTTCCAAGGAAACGCTGGAATATCACCACGACAAGCACCACAACACCTACGTCGTGAACCTGAACAACCTGGTGCCAGGCACCGAGTTCGAAGGCAAAACCCTGGAAGAAATCGTCAAGTCTTCCTCGGGCGGTATCTTCAACAACGCCGCTCAGGTCTGGAACCACACTTTCTACTGGAACTGCCTGGCGCCAAACGCTGGCGGTCAACCTACCGGCGCGCTGGCTGAAGCCATCAACGCTGCTTTCGGTTCGTTCGACAAGTTCAAGGAAGAATTCAGCAAGACGTCCATCGGCACCTTCGGTTCCGGTTGGGGCTGGCTGGTGAAAAAGGCTGACGGTTCCCTGGCCCTGGCCAGCACCATCGGCGCCGGCAACCCGCTGACCAACGGCGACACCCCGCTGCTGACCTGCGACGTCTGGGAGCACGCTTACTACATCGACTACCGTAACCTGCGTCCGAAGTACGTCGAGGCGTTCTGGAACCTGGTCAACTGGAAGTTCGTAGCCGAGCAGTTCGAAGGCAAAACCTTCACCGCGTAAGCTCGATACCCGTCAAAAAGACCCGGCTTTCCAGCCGGGTTTTTTTTGCGTGAGTGGTTGAGTCGGTCAGTAATCGTCAGCTGGCAGGCCGCTTTCGCGGGCAAACCTGACGCCTGCAGACGAATCGCGCAATCCAAAAAGAACCAGCCCCTGTTCCCACGACGAAACCATCCTTCGACCCCTTGCCCCCACGCTACAGCCGTCTAACATCAACCAGTAGGAAAATATCTCCACATCCCCTCAAGTTGAAGGACTCGACAACCGACACAGTACTAATCGGACAATTAATCCAGTCAATAACCTATTGGCCAAACTGCAGGAAAAAGCCCGTACAGATGATTGTCCCTTTGACTGCGATCACGGGATTGCCAATACTCATGGCAACTTGATGCTACCCGCACGGAACAAGGAATAGCCCTTTGAAGCTGGAACTCAAGAACAGCTTGTCGGTGAAGTTGCTCCGGGTCGTGCTCCTGTCGGCATTGGTCGTCGGCGTAGTCTTGAGCTGCGCACAGATCGTTTTCGATGCCTATAAAACACGCCAGGCCGTCGCCAATGATGCCGAACGCATCCTCGATATGTTCCGTGACCCTTCGACCCAGGCCGTCTACAGCCTGGACCGGGAAATGGGCATGCAGGTCATCGAAGGCCTGTTTCAGGACGACGCTGTGCGCCAAGCCTCCATTGGTCATCCCAATGAAGCCATGCTCGCGCAAAAATCCCGTGAGTTGCAGCATTCCAAAAGTCGTTGGCTGACTGATCTGATCCTGGGCAAGGAGCGCACCTTCACCACCCAACTGGTGGGTCGCGGCCCTTACAGCGAGTACTACGGCGACCTGAGCATCACCCTCGACACCGCCACCTACGGGCAAGGCTTTATCGTCAGTTCGGTGATCATTTTCATTTCGGGTGTGTTGCGGGCCCTGGCGATGGGATTGGTGCTGTATCTGGTTTATCACTGGCTGCTGACCAAACCCCTGTCGCGGATTATCGAGCACCTGACCGAAATCAATCCCGACCGTCCCAGCGAACACAAGATTCCGCAACTCAAAGGCCACGAGAAAAACGAGCTGGGCATCTGGATCAATACCGCCAACCAGTTGCTGGAGTCCATCGAGCGCAACACCCATCTGCGCCACGAAGCGGAAAACAGCCTGCTGCGCATGGCTCAATATGATTTCCTCACTGGCCTGCCGAATCGCCAGCAATTGCAAACGCAGCTGGACAAGATCCTCGTCGACGCCGGCAAATTGCAGCGCCGGGTCGCCGTGCTTTGCGTCGGTCTCGATGACTTCAAGGGTATCAACGAACAGTTCAGCTACCAGACCGGCGACCAGTTGCTGCTGGCCCTGGCCGATCGACTGCGCGGGCACAGCGGTCGCCTCGGCGCCCTGGCCCGTCTGGGTGGTGACCAGTTCGCCCTGGTTCAGGCCGATATCGAACAACCCTACGAAGCCGCTGAACTGGCGCAAAGCATCCTCGATGACCTGGAAGCGACGTTTGCCCTCGATCATCAGGAAATTCGCCTGCGGGCCACTATCGGCATCACCCTGTTCCCGGAGGACGGAGACAGTACCGAGAAGCTGCTGCAAAAAGCCGAGCAGACCATGACCCTGGCCAAGACTCGATCGCGTAACCGCTATCAGTTCTATATCGCCAGCGTCGACACTGAAATGCGTCGCCGTCGCGAACTGGAGAAAGACTTGCGCGACGCCTTGGTCCGCGACCAGTTCTACCTCGTCTATCAACCGCAAATCAGCTACCGCGATCATCGCGTGGTGGGCGTCGAGGCGTTGATCCGCTGGCAACATCCGGAGCACGGACTGGTACCGCCAGACTTGTTCATTCCACTGGCCGAGCAGAACGGTACCATCATCGCCATCGGGGAGTGGGTGCTGGATCAGGCCTGCAAGCAACTGCGCGACTGGCATGACCAGGGCTTCAGCGACTTGCGCATGGCGGTGAACCTGTCCACGGTGCAATTGCACCACGCCGAGCTGCCGCGGGTGGTCAACAACCTGCTGCAGATGTACCGCCTGCCACCGCGCAGCCTGGAACTGGAAGTCACCGAAACCGGCCTGATGGAAGACATCAGCACCGCCGCCCAGCACCTGCTCAGCCTGCGTCGTTCCGGCGCGCTGATTGCCATCGATGACTTCGGAACCGGCTATTCATCGCTGAGCTACCTGAAAAGCCTGCCTCTGGACAAGATCAAGATCGACAAGAGCTTCGTTCAGGACCTGCTCGATGACGACGACGATGCAACCATCGTTCGCGCCATCATCCAATTGGGCAAGAGCCTGGGCATGCAGGTGATCGCCGAAGGTGTGGAAACTGCCGAACAGGAAACGTACATCATCTCCGAAGGCTGCCACGAAGGTCAGGGCTACTTCTACAGCAAGCCACTGCCGGCGCGGGAGTTGGGCGCTTACTTGAAGCAAGCCCAGCGCAGCAACGCCGCTATTTTGTGATCGGGTATCCGTCGCGCCTCGCTCGTGCAGGGTGGATTGCGCCCTTGTGCGAATAAGAAATATTTTCAAGAACAGTCTTTACACATAATGCGAAAGATTTGCATTATGTCGCAGTTTTGCGCGCCGGGCGCGCCATACCACCCCCCTTTCGAAGCAGGATGTTCGCCATGATTCGTATGCCTCTGGCTACCGCCAGTCTGTTGGCCATCGCAATTTCCCTCGCCGGTTGCGGTGAGGGCAAAGACAAGGAAAAGACAGCCGCCCCTGCGCCGGTCGCCAGCACTGCCGCTGCCCCGACTGCTCCAGCCGCTGCCGGCAAAGTCGATGAAGCCGCCGCCAAAGCCGTTGTCGCGCACTACGCCGACATGGTTTTCGCTGTTTACAGCGATGCCGAATCCACCGCGAAAACCCTGCAAACCGCCATCGACGCCTTCCTCGCCAAGCCGAACGCCGACACCCTGAAAGCAGCCAAGGCCGCCTGGGTCGCCGCCCGCGTTCCTTACCTGCAAAGCGAAGTGTTCCGCTTCGGCAATACCATCATCGACGACTGGGAAGGTCAGGTGAACGCCTGGCCACTGGACGAAGGCCTGATCGACTACGTCGATAAATCCTACGAGCACGCACTGGGTAACCCGGGCGCCACCGCCAATATCATCGCCAACGCTGAAGTTCAGATCGGTGAAGACAAGGTCGACGTGAAAGACATCACCCCGGAAAAACTCGCCAGCCTGAACGAGCTGGGCGGTTCCGAGGCGAACGTCGCCACTGGCTACCACGCGATCGAATTCCTGCTCTGGGGCCAGGATCTGAACGGCACCGGCCCTGGCGCCGGCAACCGTCCTGCCTCGGACTACCTGGAAGGTGCCGGCGCCACCGGCGGCCACAACGATCGTCGTCGCGCTTACCTGAAAGCCGTGACCCAACTGCTGGTCAGCGACCTGGAAGAAATGGTCGGTAACTGGAAGCCGAACGTGGCCGACAACTACCGCGCCACCCTGGAAGCGGAACCGGCTGAAACCGGCCTGCGCAAAATGCTGTTCGGCATGGGCAGCCTGTCCCTGGGCGAACTGGCGGGCGAGCGCATGAAGGTTTCCCTGGAAGCCAACTCCCCTGAAGACGAGCAGGACTGCTTCAGCGACAACACCCACAACTCGCATTTCTACGATGCCAAAGGCATTCGTAACGTGTACCTGGGCGAATACACCCGCACCGACGGCAGCAAAATGACCGGTGCCAGCCTGTCGTCCCTGGTGGCCAAGGCCGACCCGGCCGCCGACGCCGCGCTGAAAGCCGACCTGGCCGCGACCGAAGCCAAGATCCAGATCATGGTTGATCACGCCAACAAGGGCGAGCACTACGACCAGTTGATCGCTGCCGGCAACACCGCCGGCAACCAGATCGTCCGTGACGCCATTGCATCCCTGGTCAAACAGACCGGTTCGATCGAGACCGCCGCCGGCAAACTGGGTATCAACGATCTGAACCCGGACAACGCTGATCACGAGTTCTGATCAACGCTGGCTGATAAGAAGGCGACCTTCGGGTCGCCTTTTTTTTGCCTGATTTTTCAGTGATGCTGATGGCTTGCCCGCGATGGCCGTGACGCGGTCTCAACTCGAATCCTGCCCCACATCAAGTAAACGATAATTCCTCTTATTCAAATTCCCATCCCCTGTTAGACTTTGCGCCCTTGTTTTGCTCGTCTTGCAGGATGTCTGATGCCCCCGCTGCCTCTTCGCTTGTTCGCACTGTTTCTGGCCCTGGGTCTGAGTGCCTGCGATGACGCCCCGCGTTTTACCAAGGCCGAACCCGGTGAAGCCCGCTCGGGGGGCAGCGCTACCGTACGCAAGACCGATCAGAACGCCTTCTCCCTGCCCTCCGCCAACCTGCCACCCTCGCGGCGCGTGGACTTCAGTGTCGGCAACAGTTTCTTCCGCAGCCCCTGGGTAATCGCCCCGTCCACCACCACCGCCCGCGACGGCCTCGGCCCGCTGTTCAACACCAATGCCTGCCAGGGCTGCCATATCAAGGATGGCCGCGGCCACCCGCCGGGGCCCGATGCGCCGAATGCCGTGTCGATGCTGGTACGCCTGTCGATCCCCGATGCCCCGGCCTACGCCAAAATCATCGAACAACAGGGTGTCGTGCCGGAACCGGTCTATGGCGGGCAGTTTCAGGACATGGCCGTACCTGGCGTTACCCCGGAAGGCAAGGTGCGTGTCGATTACACGCCAGTGCCGGTTCGCTTCAAGGACGGTACCGAAATCGAGTTGCGCAAACCGAGCCTGAGCATCACTCAACTGGGTTACGGCCCGATGCACCCTGACACCCGATTCTCGGCCCGGGTCGCGCCGCCGATGATTGGCCTGGGCTTGCTGGAGGCGATTCCCGAAGACGCCATCCTGGCCAACGCCGCCGCTCAGGCCAGGGACAACAACGGCATCGCCGGACGCCCGAACCGGGTATGGGATGACGCGCAACAGAAAACCGTGCTCGGGCGGTTCGGCTGGAAGGCCGGGCAACCGAATCTCAATCAGCAGAACGTTCACGCGTTTTCGGGGGACATGGGTCTCACGACCAGCCTGCGTCCCTTTGATGACTGCACCGACACGCAAACGGCCTGCAAACAGGCGCCCAGCGGCAACGGCCCCGATGGCGAGCCGGAAGTCAGCGACAACATCCTGCGCCTGGTGCTGTTCTACACCCGCAACCTTGCCGTACCGGCCCGCCGCGATGTCAGCGCGCCAGAAGTGCTGGCGGGCAAGAACCTGTTTTTCCAGGCCGGCTGCCAGTCGTGCCACACACCGAAATACACCACCGCCGCCAATGCCGCAGAACCTGAGTTGGCTAACCAAGTGATTCGCCCTTACAGCGACCTGCTGCTGCATGACATGGGCGAGGGTCTGGCCGACAACCGCAGTGAATTCCAGGCCGGTGGCCGCGACTGGCGCACGCCGCCGTTATGGGGCATCGGCCTGACGCAAGCGGTCAGTGGCCACACCCAGTTCCTGCACGACGGCCGTGCCCGCAATCTGCTTGAAGCCGTGCTCTGGCATGGCGGCGAAGCCAAGGCGGCGCAGCAACAGGTTTTGACTTTCAATGCCGAGCAGCGCGCTGCGTTGCTGGCGTTTCTGAATTCTCTTTAATACGCATTCTTCCAGCGGGAGCCCGACATGTTCCGTCCCAAATTGTTGTTCACCAGCCTTGCCGCGCTAGCCCTCGGCGCTTGTTCGCCACAAGACCCGCAAGCCGTCACCTCGGCGGCCATCGCCAAATCGGTGATCCTGCCGACCTATACCCGCTGGGTCGAAGCGGACCGCCAACTGGCCGTCAGCGCCCTCGCCTACTGCGAAGGCAAGGAGTCCCTGGACACTGCCCGCGCCGACTTCCTGCACGCACAAAAAGCCTGGGCCGAACTGCAACCGCTGTTGATCGGCCCTTTGGCCGAGGGCAACCGTTCGTGGCAAGTGCAATTCTGGCCGGACAAGAAAAACCTGGTCGGCCGTCAGGTCGAGCAACTGGTCACTGCACAGCCACAGATCAACGCCGCCGACCTGGCCAAGTCCAGCGTCGTGGTGCAAGGTTTGTCGGCCTACGAATACATTCTGTTCGACAGCAAACCGGACGTGGCCGACCCGGCACAGAAAGCCAAGTACTGCCCGCTGCTGATCGCGATTGGCGAGCGTCAGAAACAACTGGCCGAAGAAATTCTCAAGAGCTGGAACAACACCGACGGCATGCTCGCGCAGATGAGCAAATTCCCGAACCAGCGCTATGCCGACGCCCACGAAGCCATCGCCGATCTGCTGCGTGTGCAAGTCACCGCCATCGACACCTTGAAGAAAAAGCTCGGCACGCCGATGGGCCGCCAGAGCAAAGGGGTTCCGCAACCCTTCCAGGCGGATGCATGGCGTAGCCAGTCTTCCCTGACCGGCATTGAAGCCAGCCTTGCCGCCGCCAAAACCGTTTGGGAAGGTGTCGATAACAAAGGTCTGCGCAGCCTGCTGCCGAGCGAGCAAAAGCCGTTGGCCGACAAGATCGACGCTGCCTACGCCGCGTCGCTGAAACTGTTCGCCAGCACCCAGCGTTCGCTGACCGAAATGCTCGCTGACGATGCCGGCCGCCAGCAACTCAACGATCTCTACGACAGCCTCAACACCGTCCACCGTCTGCACGAAGGCGAGCTGGCCAAGGCGCTGGGCATCCAACTGGGCTTCAACGCCAACGACGGTGACTGATGAGGGCGAGTGCCATGCTGCGACGTCAGGCTCTGACTTTGGGTAGTTTGCTGCTGGGAGCAGTGACACTGGGCGGCTGGACGCTGTTCAGGCAAAAGGACAAAAGCCCGTTGCTGCTTTCGGCACGGGACGATACCGATGGCAAGCACTACGCCGTCGGTTATCGGCTCGATGGCACCCGGGTGTTTGCCACCCAGGTTGGCCAGCGCTGCCACGACATCATCAATCACCCGACGCGGCCGATGGCGCTGTTCGTCGCCCGGCGTCCGGGCACCGAGAGCTACCTGATCGACTTGCGTGATGGCACGCTGCTGCAAACGGTGGCATCGCAACCGAACCGGCACTTCTACGGTCACGCCGTGATTCACAAGAGTGGCGACTGGCTCTACGCCACCGAAAACGACACGACCGATCCTGGTCGCGGCTTGCTCGGTGTGTATCAGTTCGAAGGCGAGCAGCTGGTGCATACCGGCGAGATATCCACCCATGGCCTGGGCCCGCATCAGGTGTCGTGGATGCCCGACGGTGAAACCCTAGTGGTGGCCAACGGCGGGATTCGTACCGAGGCCGAAAGCCGCGTCGACATGAACCTCGACGCCATGGAACCCAGCCTGGTCCTGATGCAACGCGACGGCACCCTGCTGAGCAAGGAAACCCTGGCCCAGCCAATGAACAGTGTGCGTCACCTGGGGATTGCCAGCGATGGCACCATCGTTGCCGGCCAGCAATTCATGGGGCCTGCCCACGAGTCCTCGGAGCTGCTGGCGATCAAGCGTCCCGGCCAGCCGTTCGTGGCGTTCCCGGTGCCCGAGCATCAACTGCAGGCCATGGGGCATTACACCGCCAGCGTCGCGGTGCACAGTGATTTGCGACTCGTCGCCTTGACCGCGCCAAGGGGCAACCGCTTCTTCATCTGGGACCTGGACAGCGGCGAAGTGCGCCTGGACGCACCTCTGCCCGATTGCGCAGGGGTCGGTGCGGTGGCCGATGGTTTTGTCGTGACCTCGGGCCAGGGTCGATGCCGGTACTACGATTGCCGCCAGACAGATCTGATTGCAAAACCGCTGGATCTGCCTGCCGGGCTCTGGGACAACCATCTGCATCTGATTTGAACACGCCTTTGCCTTTGCAGGAGCCGAGCGTGCTCGCGATGGCGGCTGCGCATTCCCTATGGCAGTGACTGATACACCACTATCGCGAGCAAGCTCGACTCCCTCAGGTTTTGCGCCCGCCAGGAAAAAGTGGCAGTTGGATTCACGCTCCCACTCGCGGTAATGTGCCCCACTGTCTCACCTGATTTTCTCCAAGGAACTGGAAATATGCTGCGTCGCCGCATGCTGATCATGTTGGGTGTTGTTCTGTTGGTCGTGCTGGTCCTGGCCGGTTACAAAGCCTTCTCCATCTACACGATGATCCAGGGCTTTGCTGCGCCAAAACCGCCGATCAGTGTCGCCGTGGCCACCGCTACCGAACAGCCATGGCAGGCCCGGCTGCCGACCGTCGGTACACTCAAGGCATTACAGGGCGTGGACCTGAGCCTGGAGACCGACGGCACCGTCGTCGATCTGCAGTTCGAGTCAGGGCAGAAGGTCAAGGCCGGCCAACCCCTGTTGCGACTCGACAGCGCGGTGGAAAGCGCCCTGCTCGAAACCGCCCAGGCCGACCTCGGGCTGGCCCAACTCGATTATGGTCGCGGCAGCCAGCTGGTGGGCAGCCAGGCCATTTCCAAAGGCGAGTTCGATCGACTCTCGGCAGTCCTGAAAAAGAGCAAGGCGTCGGTCAATCAGCTCAAGGCTGCGCTCGGCAAGAAAAGCATCGTTGCACCGTTCAGCGGAACCATCGGCATTCGTCAGGTCGACGTCGGCGACTACGTCGCCAGCGGCACCATGATCGCCACCCTGCAGGACCTCAGCAGCCTGTATGTCGACTTTTTCGTGCCCGAGCAGTCCGTGCCGAAAATCGCCATCGGCCAGCCGGTTGAAGTCATTGTCGCGGCCTACCCGGCCCAGACCTTCCCCGGCACGATCAGTGCGATCAACCCGAAACTGGAGAACAGCACGCGCAACATGCAGGTCCGCGCGACCCTGGCCAACCCGGACGGCAAGTTGCTGCCCGGGATGTTCGCCAGTCTGCAGGTGATGCTGCCTGACCCGCAGTCGCGCATCGTCGTACCGGAAAGTGCGATTACCTACACGCTCTATGGCAATTCGCTTTATGTCGTGGCAGAGAAAAAAGCCGAAGACGGCAGCCTGGAAAAAGACGACAAGGGCCAGCCGATCCTGATCGCCGAACGGCGTTTCATCGAAACCGGAGAGCGCCGTGACGGGCTGGTGATGATTACCAAAGGCGTGCAGAACGGCGAAAAAGTGGTAACGGCCGGCCAGATCAAACTGGACAACGGTGCGCACATCGCTATCAGCGACGACAAGACCCTAGCCGAGAAGAACAGTCAGCCGCGCGCTGACTGATCAAGGAACCCCCATGGCTTTTACCGACCCGTTCATCCGCCGCCCGGTGCTCGCCACCGTGGTCAGCCTGTTGATCGTACTGCTGGGCTTTCAGGCCTGGAGCAAGCTGCCGCTGCGCCAGTACCCGCAAATGGAAAATGCCCTGATTACCGTCACCACGGCCTATCCAGGGGCTAACGCCGAGACCATCCAGGGCTACATCACCCAACCGATGCAACAGAGCCTGGCCAGCGCCGAGGGCATCGACTACATGACGTCGGTCAGTCGCCAGAACTTCTCGGTGGTCTCGATTTACGCACGCGTCGGTTCAAACAGCGATCGCCTGTTCACCGAACTGCTGGCCAAGGCCAATGAGGTCAAGAACCGCTTGCCCCAGGATGCCGAAGACCCGGTCCTGAGCAAGGAGGCGGCTGACGCCTCGGCCTTGATGTACATCAGTTTCTACAGCAAGGAGCTGAGCAACCCGCAGATTACCGACTATCTGTCGCGGGTCATCCAGCCGAAACTGGCGACCCTGCCGGGCATGGCCGAGGCGGAGATACTCGGCAACCAGGTATTCGCCATGCGCCTGTGGCTGGACCCGGTGAAGCTCGCCGGTTACGGTCTGAGCGCCAGCGACGTGACCGATGCCGTGCGCAAGTACAACTTTCTCTCCGCCGCCGGTGAAGTGAAAGGCGAGTACGTGGTCACCAGCATCAACGCCAACACCGAACTCAAATCCGCCGAGGCATTCGCCGCGATCCCGCTCAAGGTCGAAGGCGACAGCCGTGTGCTGCTGCGGGATGTGGCGCGGGTCGAGATGGGCGCGGAAAACTACGACAGCATCAGCTCTTTCGGTGGCACGCCCTCGGTGTACATCGGCATCAAGGCGACACCCGGCGCCAACCCGCTCGACGTGATCAAGGAAGTGCGCAAGATCATGCCGGACCTGGAAGCCCAGCTCCCCCCCAACCTCAAGGGTGAAATTGCCTACGACGCCACACTGTTCATTCAGGCCTCAATCAATGAGGTGATCAAAACCCTGTTCGAAGCCGTGCTCATCGTGATCGTGGTCGTGTTCCTGTTCCTCGGCGCGCTGCGCACCGTGGTGATCCCGGTCGTCACCATCCCGCTGTCGATGATCGGCGTCATGTTCTTCATGCAGATGATGGGGTACTCGATCAACCTGCTGACCTTGCTGGCCATGGTATTGGCCATCGGCCTGGTGGTGGACGACGCCATCGTTGTGGTGGAAAACATTCACCGTCATATCGAGGAAGGCAAGACGCCGCTCGACGCGGCCATCGAGGGCGCCCGGGAGATCGCCATGCCGGTGGTCTCGATGACCATTACCCTGGCGGCGGTGTATGCGCCGATCGGCTTCCTGACCGGTCTCACCGGAGCATTGTTCAAGGAATTCGCCCTGACCCTGGCCGGCGCAGTGGTCATTTCCGGCATCGTCGCCCTGACGCTGTCACCGATGATGTGCGCCCTCCTGCTGCGCCACGACGAAAACCCCAGCGGCCTGGCCCATCGTCTGGATCTGATTTTCGAAAGGCTGAAGCGCCGCTATCAGAAAATGCTGCATGGCACGCTCAACACCCGCCCCGTCGTGCTGGTGTTCGCCGTGATCGTGCTGTGCCTGATTCCGGTGCTGCTCAAGTTCACCAAGTCGGAACTGGCTCCGGATGAAGACCAGGGCATCATTTTCATGCTGGCCAACGCCCCGCAACCGACCAACCTTGATTACCTGAGCGCCTACACCGACGAGTTCATCACGATCTTCAAGGCGTTTCCCGAGTACTACTCTTCGTTCCAGATCAACGGTTTCAACGGGGTGCAATCGGGGGTCGGCGGCTTCCTGCTCAAGCCCTGGAACGAGCGTAGCCGCACCCAGATGCAAATTTTGCCCGAGGTTCAGGCGAAACTGGCAGGCGTTGCCGGACTGCAGGTTTTCGGTTTCAACCTGCCGTCCCTCCCAGGCACAGGCGAGGGCTTGCCCTTCCAGTTCGTCATCAACACCGCCAGCGATTACGAGTTGCTGCTGCAAGTGATGGACCGGGTGAAAAAACGCGCGATGGAGTCCGGCAAGTTCGCTTTCGTCGATGTCGACTTGGCCTTCGACAAGCCGGAGGTCGTCGTGGATATCGATCGCGCCAAGGCGGCCCAGATGGGCGTATCGATGCAGGACCTCGGCGGCACACTGGCCACCTTGCTGGGTGAGGCGGAAATCAACCGGTTCACCATCGAGGGTCGCAGTTACAAAGTCATTGCCCAGGTCGAACGCCCCTTCCGTGATAACCCTGACTGGCTGAACCATTACTACGTCAAGAACAGTAAGGGCGAGCTGCTGGCCCTGTCGACCCTGATCTCTGTGTCTGACCGGGCGCGGCCTCGGCAATTGAACCAGTTCCAGCAACTCAATTCGGCCATTCTTTCCGGGGTGCCGCTGGTCAGCATGGGTGAGGCCATCGATGCCGTGCGCCAGATCGCACGGGAAGAAGCCCCGGCGGGATTTGCCGTCGACTATGCCGGCGCATCGCGGCAATACGTGCAGGAAGGGAGTGCGCTGTGGGTCACCTTTGCCCTGGCTCTGGCCATCATTTTCCTGGTGCTGGCCGCCCAGTTCGAAAGCTTCCGCGACCCGCTGGTGATTCTGGTCACCGTGCCGCTGTCGATCTGTGGCGCGTTGCTTCCGCTGTTCCTTGGCTGGTCGAGCATGAACATCTACACCCAGGTCGGCCTGGTGACATTGATCGGTCTGATCAGCAAGCACGGGATCCTGATCGTCGAGTTCGCCAACCAGTTGCGCAAGGAAAAAGGCCTGACGCCACGCGAGGCCGTAGAGGAAGCCGCAGCCATTCGTCTGCGCCCGGTGTTGATGACGACCGCTGCCATGGTCTTCGGCATGGTGCCATTGATCATCGCCACGGGGGCGGGTGCCGTCAGCCGCTTTGATATCGGTACCGTCATCGCGACGGGGATGTCGATCGGGACGCTGTTCACATTGTTTGTATTGCCCTGCGTATACACACTGCTGGCTAAACCCGACAAACCTTGAATAATACCGATCGCTCAGCGTCAGCGAGCGTTGAGCAATCAGGCACAAAAAAGGCCTCGCATTAGCGAGGCCTTTTATTTGGGCTTCATGCTGTTCAACTTTGCGGTCTCAATCCTTGAGTGAGCCCGAACATAAACAACAACAAATCATGATCGGGCTGGGTTGCTGCGGACGCCTTGGCTACCCGCGGCAATGGGCAATGCGCGCCACCGTGCGCTGAACTGAGAACTTGCGTGCGGGGCTCCTCCCAAGCAGCCACCGCCAGTGAAGCAACCGCCAAGGCTCCTGCCAGAAACAAACCTCGCGCGACTTCGAGTTTCATTGCTATAAACCTTTGATAGCGCTGCCAAACGCCGTGTTGTAAAAGTAGACGAGTTTGTTCCAGTCCGTCGTGTTGAACGACGAATGGCGGCGCAACTGCTTCATGTCATGGATCGCCGCGCGCCGGGCGCTGAGGCGTTGGCGGCATTTTTCCAGGTCAATGAGGGCGACCTCGACCTTGGCTGCATCCCCCTCGCCCGTCACGCGTACGAACACGTGCTTGATATAGATACAGCTGTGCTGCCAGCGGCCTTTGTGCATACGGGCCAGGTTCTCGGCCAGATCCTTGAGTACGCGATCATGCACCGCCTCGCCGTAACGCTCACGGCCGCCGCCTGCGTACCATTGTTCGATTTCTTCAAAACCGTCCAGTGATTTGGTCACCAGCAACGCGCGCCATTTGTGCACGGGATCGCGCTGAGCGCCGCAGAAAATGATGTCCGGAACACGAACGCCGAGCTCACGAACACCGATGAGTGCATCACGTTCGCGCAACACCGTCGGCCGACCGAACGGGTGCAACCAAGTGCGATAGATATGCCCGGTCTGCCGTTTGACGTACAGCAACTGACCATCGCTGCCCACGACCCGTTGCACACCGCTTTCACCACCGCGACGGACGTTGGGTTCTTCTACCCATTCACCACGCTGGTTCCAGAAATAGTCGAAGCGGTCCTGGGGAGCGACTTCCGTTTCTGCTGCACATTGCACTGCCATTCAATTACCTCTTGCGTAATACGTAAACCCGCCACATCGCATAGAGCGGTAAAAAGTCCAGTTGTTCCTGAATGCGGAAACCCGCCTGTTCAAATTCTTTTTCTACCGTTGCTGCCGGTAATACAAATCGGTTTTGGTAGCCTTCCTGCCTGCGGTTTTTCTCCGCGCGCTTGCGCTTCCAGGCTTTGAAATTGCCGTCCACCCACAATGAAAGAATCACACTGTCACGGGTGACGCGTTCGAATTCACGCAAGATGGTCAGTCGATGCTCGGCTTCACCGATGTGATGGAGCAACCGCATGCAGAAAATGCTGTCGACGGCGTTATCAGGCAAAGCGATATCGAATGCGGATGTTTGCAAGGTTTGCACCCGCTTCACCACATCGGCCGGTTGCGCCTGCGTCGCAACCTTCAACATGGACTCGGAGTTATCGGCGCCGATGATCACGCGATTGGGCTTTTCTGCCAGCAACGGCCAGAAACGCCCCGCGCCGCAGGGTAAATCAAGGACCAGCCCCGGCTCACCAACCAGCGTCAGTGCTTTTCGCGCCAATTGTTCATCCCGCCAGTGAGACAGCCGGCGGCCAAGTCCTTCCTTGTGCTTGCGCAGGTACCGTTGGGCGTGTTGGTCGTCGTACTTTTCGGAAAAATCCAGTTTGACCGGGCCATCTGCCATTATCAAAGTCTCCTGAGCTTCTGATACCAACCACCTTAGGTAGCGAATAGTCAGTGTCAGGTTACGCCTTTGTGAAAAAAAAGTTATGTAAAAGCCAGAACTTTTTCAAGATTTTACAAGGCTGCGACAGGGGCAAGAGTTGGCCGACTTCAGGCTAATCAGTTCACATTGGATGGATACAGCTGCACCTCAAAACGACAACCGTTGGGTTCCATGGTTGTCAGACTGACGCTCCAGCCCTGGTTTTCACAAATTCGTTGTACCAGCGACAGCCCAAGGCCCAACCCCTCACCGCGTTTTTCGGTACCACGGACGAAAGGTGCGAACATCGCTTCGCGCTTTTCTTCGGGGATGCCCACTCCACTGTCTTCGACCAGGAACCCATTGCTCGTGAGGGTCAAGCGGATGAATCCATGCTCAGTGTAATGAAGCGCGTTACGCAGCAGGTTGCCCATCACCGCGTGCAGCAGGGTCGCGTTATAAGAGGTGGATTGCGGACTACCGGGTTCGAAGATCAACCTCAGTCCTTTCGCCTCGATCGGCTCTCGCCAAAGATTCAGTAGCCCATCGGCCACCTGACGAACGGATTGCTGCGGCGCCATACTGGCGTCTTCGCGTTGAGCGCGGGCCAGCATCAAGAAGGTCTGAACCAACTCGCGCATCTCCTCACAGGCACGAGCGATTCGCTCGACCTGAGCGCGGCCGCGCTGATCGATCCCCGGGTTTTCCAACAGCAATTCGCAGGAACTGGCCAGCACCATCAAAGGCGTGCGCAGTTCGTGGCTGACGTCACTGGTAAACAGTCGCTCCCGGGACAATGCCTGACGCAAGCGTCCGAGGGTGGCGTCGAAAGCCACGGCCAGCTCGCCCACTTCATCGGCGGCATAATCCGGCGCCAGAGGTGGCGCCAGCCCTAGCAACTGGTCACGATGACGCACCTGGCGGGCCAACCGAACCACCGGGGCCATCACCTTGCGCGCCAGCACCCAGCCGAGAAAAACCGCCAGCGCCAGGCTGAGCACGAAGCCCACCAGCACCACGGCAAACAGGACCCGCTCGCGCTCTTCGAAGTCGCTCTGGTCCTGCAACAGCACATAGTGCCGTCCGTCGACTATTTCGACCATCGCGTGGTATGACAGATTCTCGCGGAACACTTCATGAAATCCCGCGTCCAGGTGCCGCAAATCCTTGGGCATCTCGAAGTCTCCATGCCCACCACTGAAATAGAACAACTGGTCCGGTTCAGGGCGATGGCTCCACTCCTCGACGTTGTCCATCAGTAACAGGCGTTGCAGGTCGCCACCCAGACCTGCCGAAATAAGCTTTTCTTCCACCAGGTGCACGGTGGCGATAATGCCCATGGCAAAGGCGCCCGCCACCAATGCGCTCATCAACGCGAAGGCAATGATGATGCGCTGGGAAAGGCTCTGCTTAAACTCCATCACGGCCCTCGGCCAAGCGGTAACCCACGCCGTGCACAGTCTGCAGCAACGGTTTGGCGAATGGCTTGTCGATCACTTGACGTAATTGATGAACGTGGCTGCGCAGGCTGTCACTGTCTGGGCAGTCATCGCCCCACAGCGCTTCTTCGAGAATTTCCCGACGCAGCACGTGAGGGCTTTTCTGCATCAGCACGGCCAGCAGCTTCAGGCCCACCGGATTGAGTTTGAGCAGGCGACCTGCGCGGGTAACTTCCAGCGTATCGAGGTCGTAGCTCAAATCGCCGACCTGCAAGGTGCGACGACCGCCACCCTGGGTACGGCGCATGACCGCCTCAATGCGCGCAGCCAGTTCTGACAGGGCAAAGGGCTTGATCAGGTAATCATCGGCGCCGGACTTGAAGCCTTGCAGCCGGTCATCCAGTTGATCGCGGGCGGTGAGCATGATCACCGGCGTATCGCGTCGGGCGTCTTCGCGAAGGCGTTTGCACAAGGTATAGCCGTCAATACCGGGCAGCATGATGTCGAGGACGATCAAGTCGTAATGTTCGGTGGCCGCCAGGTGCAGGCCCGACAAACCGTCCTGCGCACAATCCACGGTGTAACCCTTGAGTCCCAGGTAATCAGCCAGATTGGCGAGGATATCGCGGTTGTCTTCAACCAATAAAATTCGCATCGGCATCTCCTCCGTATACAGTAACGGCCGTCTTGGCCCGCGCAGCTTAAGGCCAAGAGCTGCTCACGGCTAGGGCCGCAGGGTGCAGAGTCGACTTAGGCGACCAAAGCAGCCAATTAACGAGTTTTTCACCCCCTGTTCACAAGCCAGCGACCGCTCTTGAAGTAGGGTGGTTCTGATTGTTTATAAGGAATGATGCCAGTGGATGTTTTAAAGACGGCGCCCATGCGTTTTCTACAGCTGATTGCCGGCACTTGGCTGGCCATTTTTTTCCTGACCCGAATGGTTTTGCTGCTGACTCACCTGGATGAGGCCGGTAGCGGTTTCCTTTCGGTTTTCGGTGTCGGACTGCTTTACGACCTCGGTTTCATTGCCTATGCCGTGCTGCCGATGGGGTTGTATTTGCTGCTCTGCCCGCCAGCATTGTGGCGCCGCCGTGGCCATCGCTGGTTTCTTCAGGGACTGTTGACCGTCAGTCTGTTTGCAATGTTGTTTACCTCGGTGGCCGAATGGCTGTTCTGGGATGAGTTCGGCGTGCGCTTCAACTTCATTGCCGTCGACTACCTGGTGTACTCCGACGAGGTGCTTAACAACCTGCTCGAGTCCTATCCGATTGGCACATTGCTGAGCATCCTCACCGTCCTGGCCATTGCCTTGAGCTTCGCACTGCGCAAGCCCTTCAATGCTGCGATGAACGCACCGTTGCCGCCGCTGCGCACCCGCCTGGCCAATGCGCTGGGCCTGTTGATCGCCGCCGGTCTGAGCGCACAACTGCTTAACCAGGATGCCCCGCGTGCCCAGGGTGGCAACGCCTATCAAAACGAACTGGCGAGCAATGGCCCTTATCAGTTCTTCGCAGCCTTTCGCAATAATGAACTGGATTACCAGCAGTTCTACAACACCCGCCCCCCTGCCGTTGTCGCGCAACAGATTCGCGCCGAGTTGAGCGAACCCGGCGCCCGCTTCATCGGCGAGGATCCACAAGACATTCGTCGGCTCATCGACAATCCTGGCACGCCGCGCAAGCCCAACATCATATTGGTCACCATCGAAAGCTTCAGTGCCAAGTACATGGGCAGCAACGGCGACGAGCGAAATCTGACCCCGAACCTCGACGCCCTGCGTAAACAGAGCCTGTACTTCAACAATTTCTACGCCACCGGCACCCGCACCGATCGCGGCCTGGAGGCCATCACCCTGGCGATCCCGCCAACGCCGGGTCGTTCGATCGTCAAGCGTGTGGGTCGCGAAAGCGGCTTTGCCAGCCTCGGTCAGCAACTCAAAGCCGTGGGCTATGACAGCGTATTTGTCTACGGCGGACGCGGTTACTTCGACAACATGAACGCCTTTTTCGGCGGCAATGGCTACCGGATCGTGGACCAGAGCAGCGTCGATGAGTCGGAGATCCACTTCAAGAACGCCTGGGGCATGGCCGACGAAGATCTCTACAGACAAACGCTCAAGCTGGCGGACGCGGATCATGCAAAGCAACAGCCGTTCCTGCTGCAATTGATGACGACGTCCAACCATCGCCCTTATACCTATCCAGACGATCGAATCGACATCAAATCCGGTAACGGGCGCGATGGCGCGGTTAAATACACCGACTACGCCATTGGCGAGTTCCTCGATCAGGCTCGCAAAAAGCCCTGGTTCGACAATACAATCTTTATCTTCGTCGCCGACCATACCGCCGGCAGCGCAGGCAAGGAGGACTTGCCGATCAGCAACTACCAGATTCCGTTGTTCATCTATGCGCCCAAGCTGATTGAAGCCCGTGAGACAGCACAGCTGGCCAGCCAGATCGACCTGGCCCCCACGCTGATGGGGCTGCTGAATCTGGATTATGTGTCGACGTTCTTTGGTCGCAACCTGCTGCAGGACAATCCTCTGCCGCCGCGCGTGGTGGTCGGCAATTATCAGCATTTGGGCCTGTTCGACGGCAAGGATCTGGCCATCCTGAGTCCCCGTCAGGGCCTGCGGCGTCACGATGAAGCATTGACCGAGAGTCGCGAGTCCAGGGCCACTGCCACCGACCCGCTGATCACCCGGGCAATCACCTATTACCAAACCGCCAGTTATGGCTACAAGCAACAGCTGCTTGACTGGAAAGCGCCCATGGAGGGCACCGATCAAGTCGGCGAACGTTAACCGAAAAGCCCCGGGCTGATGCCCCGGGGCTTTTTCAATTGCTCAGGATCCATCATGTCATCAACCGTTGTCCGCCCTGCCTCTCGCCCGCTTAATTTCTGGGTGTGCCTGGGCGTTCCCGCCATCGCGGCGATCACTCTTGTGTTGCTCGAACTGACGTCCCTGGACATGGATCTCGCCAGGCTGTTCTACGACCCGGTAGCCGGTGAATTCATCGGCAGGCACAGCTACTTCCTGGAAGACATCCTGCACGACCGCGCCAAGCAAGTGGTCATCGCGTTTTCGGTGTTCGCCATCCTCGGTTTCATTGGCTCGTTCTTCATGGACAAACTCAAGCCGTTCAAACGGGAGCTGGGTTGCCTGGTGCTGTCCCTTGGTTTGGCGACTTCGTTTGTTACCCCGATGAAAGCGGTGACGGCGGTGCAATGCCCGTGGAGTCTTGAGCAGTTCGGCGGCCACGAAACCTACAGCGAATTGTTGAGCCCTCGCCCGCCCACCAATAAACCGGGGCGATGCTGGCCAGGCGGACATGCCGCGACCGGGTTCACACTGTTCGCCCTGTTCTTCGTACTGCGCGACCGTCGGCCACGCATGGCGCGCGCCGCGTTTGTCTTCGCCTTCACCCTGGGCACGGTGTTTTCCCTTGGCCGGATGATGCAGGGTGCGCACTTTTTCTCGCACAACGTCTGGACAGCGATTTTCTGCTGGCTGATCTGTTTGGGGTCGTATTACTGCATTCTTTATCGGCCGGCGATGAAGGCGCAACGCGAGGCAAACGCAGAAGCTGTCGGCGCCTGAAACGACGCCAGCGCAGGCACGCCGCGCGCCCACACTGGATTGCTCTGTACTTGTGCAAGCGCGGCCAGCCCGCAGTGGTAGCGATGCGGTCTACCAAGTCGCCAACGTGAAGCCAATAAAAAACCCCGACTGCTTTCGCAGGCGGGGTTTTTTCGTACGGGGTAAGGCTGGCTTACATCATGCCGCCCATGCCACCCATGCCGCCCATGTCTGGCATGCCGCCGCCAGCTGGTGCGTCTTCCTTGATCTCGGCGATCATGGCTTCGGTAGTGATCATCAGGCTGGCAATCGACGAAGCCGCTTGCAGAGCCGAACGGGTCACTTTGGCCGGGTCCAGGATGCCCATTTCGATCATGTCGCCGTATTCGCCGGTCGCAGCGTTGTAACCGAAGTTACCTGCGCCTTGCTTGACCTTGTCGACCACAACGCTTGGCTCGTCACCGGAGTTGGCAACGATCTGACGCAGCGGCGCTTCTACAGCGCGACGCAGCAACTGGATGCCAACGTTCTGATCATCGTTGTCGCCTTTCAGCTCGCTGATAGCTTGCAGGGCACGAACCAGTGCCACGCCGCCGCCAGGTACCACGCCTTCTTCAACGGCTGCACGGGTAGCGTGCAGGGCGTCTTCAACGCGGGCTTTCTTCTCTTTCATTTCGACTTCGGAGCCAGCGCCAACCTTGATCACTGCTACGCCGCCGGACAGCTTGGCCAGACGCTCTTGCAGTTTTTCACGGTCGTAGTCCGAGGAAGTTTCAGCAACCTGGGCACGGATCTGGGTGATGCGTGCTTCGATGTCGCCTTGTACGCCAGCACCGTCAACGATGATGGTGTTTTCCTTGGACAGGGTGACGCGCTTGGCGTTGCCCAGGTGCTCCAGGGTGGTGCTTTCCAGGCTCAGACCGATCTCTTCGGAGATCACGGTACCGCCGGTCAGAACAGCGATGTCCTGCAGCATGGCCTTGCGACGGTCGCCGAAGCCTGGAGCCTTGACGGCTGCGACTTTAACGATGCCACGCATGTTGTTCACAACCAGAGTCGCCAGGGCTTCGCCTTCAACGTCTTCGGCCACGATCAGCAGTGGGCGGCCGGCTTTGGCAACGGCTTCCAGCACTGGCAGCATTTCGCGGATGTTCGAGATCTTCTTGTCGACCAGCAGGATCAGCGGACCGTCGAGTTCGGCAGTCATGGTTTCCGGCTTGTTGACGAAGTACGGGGACAGGTAGCCACGGTCGAACTGCATGCCTTCTACAACCGACAGTTCGTTTTCCAGGCCCGAGCCTTCTTCAACGGTGATCACGCCTTCTTTACCGACTTTTTCCATGGCTTCGGCAATGATGTCGCCGATGGAGCTGTCGGAGTTGGCGGAGATGGTGCCGACCTGAGCGATTGCCTTGGTGTCAGCGCATGGCTTGGACAGGCCTTTCAGCTCTTTGACGATCGCGATGGTCGCTTTGTCGATACCGCGTTTCAGGTCCATCGGGTTCATGCCGGCAGCGACGGCTTTCAGGCCTTCGTTGACGATCGATTGAGCCAGAACGGTAGCGGTGGTGGTGCCGTCGCCCGCGTCATCGTTGGCACGGGAGGCAACGTCTTTGACCAGCTGCGCGCCCATGTTTTCGAAACGGTCTTTCAGTTCGATTTCTTTGGCTACGGAAACGCCATCCTTGGTGATGGTCGGAGCGCCGAAGCTCTTCTCGATGATCACGTTACGGCCTTTCGGGCCCAGGGTCGCTTTTACCGCGTCAGCCAGGACGTTGACACCGGTCAGCATTTTTTTGCGGGCGGAATCGCCGAATTTAACTTCTTTAGCAGCCATGATCGATATTCCTTAAATACTTTGTAGTAGCGGGAAAATGAGCGGGGAATCAGCCTTCGATAACAGCGAGGATCTCGTTCTCGCTCATTACCAGCAGGTCTTCGCCGTCGACTTTCACAGTGTTGCTGCCGGAGTAAGGACCGAACACAACCTTGTCGCCCACTTTCACGGACAGTGCACGCACTTCACCGTTTTCCAGTACGCGGCCGGTGCCTACAGCGAGGATTTCGCCGCTGTTGGCTTTTTCAGCAGCCGAACCTGGCAGGACGATACCGCCAGCGGTTTTCTTTTCTTCTTCGCTGCGACGGATGACGACGCGGTCATGCAGAGGACGAAGCTTCATTGTCGATCTCTCCTAATTGTGGTTTTCATCGGCCGGTGTAGTCCCGGCGGGTTTAACAAAGTCCGGCGGTGCCGGGTGCGGTTCGTCGAGCGAACCGCGGAAGTCTGTCTGGCATGTTCGCCAGAAACCTTGCGGTGACCGTTACATAAGGGCGCATAAGCTTATTACAAGAGCGGGGATCGAAAAAAAAATCATCTCGATGCGCCGCAAACGAACACGGCACCCGAAGGTGCCGTGTCGATAGGGGGCGTTACTTGGTATCGCGGTGTTCGAACTCGCCCTCGATCACATTGGGCTCCCGGCCCAGCGGTTCGCGAGGTGCAGGACCGCCGCGGGACTGTAGGTCATCGGCGAACGCACGTTGGCGGATCGCTTGCTCCTCGGCGCGCTGGCGCATTTGATTGGCGAGCAGACGACGGGAGACCGGCAGCAGCATGATCAGGCCCAGTACGTCGGTGACGAAGCCCGGCAGGATCAACAGGCCGCCCGCCAGGGCCAACATCAGGCCTTCGAGCATGGTCTGGGCGGGCAGTTCCCCACGATTCAGGCTTTCACGGGCACGCAATGCGGTTGCCAGACCGGCGATCCGCAGCACGAACACGCCGAGCATCGAGCCGAGAATGATCAGTAGCAGGGCCGGGAAAAAACCGATCGCCCCGGCCACCTTGACGAATACGAACAACTCCAACACCGGGAGCAGTACAAAGAGCAACAAAAAAGGGCGCATCAAATGGTTCCTCAACGCAAGAATGCCTTGCCAGTAATCCCTAGATGACGTCGCCGTTTCGTGAATTCAAGCGTCAGCCACTTCATTTTTCGGCCATTGTTCTGCATGAGCCAGGAAAACCAAGGCTTCGCGAACTTGTGTCGGAGTATTACATGGCGCTTGGAACGGCAACCAGTGAAGTCCCTGGCCAATGCGCAGGTGCATGCCCTCGCTATCGATACCGACCATCTGCGCCGGTGAGGTTTTCGGTAATCCCGCCAGATCGACGTAATGGGCGATGGCCTTGGCGTGATCGGCATTCATGTGTTCGACCATGCTCACTTCGGCCCTGCCGGCAAAAGGATTGGCCAGGGTCAGTTCGTTGACCCAGTGAATGGCGCCAAAACCGCCGATGTAACGATGGCGCACAGGCTTGAGCACCCAGAAATCGAAATCATGGGCCTGGTGATAGTTCTGCGATTCCGGGAAATAGCGATAGTAACGCTCGGCGGCTGCTTCGATATCTGCCTCGTCCTCGAGCTGATGCGCCTCGGCCAGGTAAGTCAGGCGCCCCACTGCTTGCACGTCTTCGGCCCCGCGTTCTCCGACAAAGAGCGAACATTTCGGATCTTTTTGCAGATTATGGGTGTGTTGGGCGATACGGCTGATCAGGATCAGCGGCCAGCCCTGGGCATCCAGGCAGTACGGAACCACGGAGCCGAACGGAAAACCGGGCATCGCTTTGGAATGCGTGGAGAGTACCCCGCGGTATTCCTTGAGCAGCAATTCTCGGGCATGCTTGGCAGCTTCAACGCTCAATTTATGACTCCTTATATAGAATCCGTCATAAAAACGGACGGGCGCCTGGCGAAAGTACCAGATCGCCAACAGGGCAGTTCTCATGTGCAGCCGGGCCACGCCAGGCGCCGATCGAGAGGCTCTCGCCAACGAAACCACTCTAGACCTGCTACCGGGGCATGCGAATGCAACTCACTGACAAAGTAATCATTATCACTGGCGGTTGCCAGGGTTTAGGCCGCTCCATGGCCGAGTATTTCGCCGACAAGGGCGCAAAACTGGCACTGGTGGACCTGAACCAGGACAAGCTCGACGACGCCGTAGCGGCCTGCAAGGCCAAGGGTGTCGAAGCCCGTTCCTACCTGTGCAACGTCGCCAACGAAGAGCAAGTGACCCACATGGTCGCCCAGGTCGCCGAAGACTTCGGCGCGATCCATGGCCTGATCAACAACGCCGGGATCCTGCGTGACGGCCTGCTGCTCAAGGTCAAGGACGGTGAAATGACCAAGATGAGCCTGGCCCAATGGCAGTCGGTCATCGACGTCAACCTGACCGGCGTGTTCCTGTGCACCCGTGAAGTCGCGGCGAAAATGGTCGAGCTGAAGAACGGCGGCGCGATCATCAATATCTCGTCGATTTCCCGCGCCGGCAACGTCGGTCAGACCAACTACTCCGCCGCCAAGGCCGGCGTTGCGGCTGCGACCGTGACCTGGGCCAAGGAACTGGCGCGCTACGGCATTCGTGTGGCCGGCATTGCACCGGGTTTCATCGAAACCGAAATGACCCTGGGCATGAAACCTGAAGCACTGGAGAAAATGACCTCCGGGATTCCGCTCAAGCGCATGGGCAAACCGGAAGAGATCGCCCATTCGGCGGCGTACATCTTCGAAAATGACTATTACACCGGCCGGATCCTGGAAATGGATGGCGGCTTGCGCATTTAACGCCACCGCAAAACAACGGTAGGAGCGAGCCTGCTCGCGATGAACTTGATGGCAACGCGTTTTTCCAGAAAATACGCGTCATCGTTTAGGTCCATCGCGAGCAGGCTCGCGCCTACAGGGGATAGCGTTTCAGAGCATCAATCGTCGCTGATGCTGATGTTCGGCATCGCCGGGGTCGCGGCTTCCTGCAACACGATCCTCGCGCCGACATGACGGGCGAGCTCCTGATAGACCAGCGCGATCGGGCTGTCCGGCTCGGCGATCACCGTTGGCTTTCCACCATCAGCCTGTTCGCGGATGGCCATTGCCAGCGGCAGCGAGGCCAGCAGCTCCACCCCGTACTGGTTGGCCAGCTTCACACCACCGCCCTCACCGAACAGATGCTCGGCATGTCCGCAGTTGGAGCAGATGTGCACAGCCATGTTTTCCACCACGCCGAGCACCGGAATGTTCACTTTGCGGAACATTTCCACGCCCTTGCGCGCGTCGAGCAAGGCCAGGTCTTGTGGCGTGGTGACGATCACCGCACCGGCCACAGGGACTTTCTGCGCCAGGGTCAGCTGGATGTCACCGGTGCCTGGCGGCATGTCGATGACCAGGTAATCCAGGTCGCCCCACGCGGTCTGTGTCACCAGTTGCAACAAGGCACCGGAGACCATCGGCCCGCGCCAGACCATCGGCGTGTTGTCATCGGTCAGGAACGCCATGGACATCACTTCGACGCCATGGGACTGGATCGGCACGAACCACTTCTGATCCTTGATCTGCGGCCGGGTGCCCTCAGCGATGCCGAACATGATGCCCTGGCTCGGGCCGTAAATGTCCGCATCCAGAATGCCCACCTTGGCCCCTTCGCGAGCCAGGGCCAATGCCAGGTTGGCGGCGGTGGTGGATTTGCCCACGCCGCCCTTGCCGGAGGCCACGGCCACCACGTTCTTGACGTTGGCCAGGCCCGGAATCTGAGCCTGAGCCTTGTGCGCGGCAATGACGCTGGTGATCTCGACACGCGCCGTCGTCACGCCGTCCAGGCCTTCGATAGCCATCTGCAACAGTTGCGCCCAGCCACTCTTGAACAGACCGGCGGCGTAGCCCAGCTCAAGCTGGACGTTGACGCGATCGCCCGCAATATCGACGCTGCGCACGCATCCGGCGCTGACCGGGTCCTGGTTCAGATAAGGGTCGGTGTACTGGCGAAGGACGGCTTCCACCGCTGCGCGATTGACGGCGCTCATGGGCAACTCCGATAACGAGACTGGAAAATCAGGCGGGTATCCTACGCCGGACACGGATTTGTGGCGAGGCTGGAAAGTTGCCTGTGGCGAGGAGGCTTGCCCCCGTTGGGGCGCGAGCGGCCCCCAATAAAACCCACGCAGTGTTCCAGACTTGACGCATTCGCCTTCTCGCAGCCGACGGGGGCAAGCCTCCTCGCCACATATAAGCGCATTTGCAACACAACTCCCCTGAGCCACGGGGTGAAAAATATGCGCCGGCGCTTTATAGTGGCCGACCTCCGTTTCATCAAGTAGCCGAGCCCCATGTCCGAGCCACGCAAGATTCTCGTCACCAGCGCCCTGCCCTATGCCAATGGTTCGATTCACCTTGGCCATATGCTGGAGTACATCCAGACCGATATGTGGGTGCGCTTCCAGAAGCACCGCGGCAACCAATGCATTTATGTCTGCGCCGACGACGCCCACGGTTCGGCGATCATGCTGCGCGCGGAAAAGGAAGGCATCACCCCGGAACAACTGATCGCCAACGTCCAGGCTGAACACAGCGCCGACTTTGCCGACTTCCTGGTCAACTTCGATAATTTCCACTCCACTCACGCCGAAGAAAACCGTGAGCTGTCGAGCCAGATCTATCTGAAGCTGCGTGACGCCGGGCACATCGCCACGCGCTCGATCACCCAGTATTTCGACCCGGAAAAGAAAATGTTCCTGGCCGACCGCTTCATCAAGGGCACCTGCCCGAAATGCGGCACCGAAGACCAGTACGGCGATAACTGCGAAAAATGCGGCGCGACCTACGCACCGACCGACCTGAAAGATCCGAAGTCGGCAATTTCCGGCGCCACTCCGGTGCTCAAGGATTCCCAGCACTTCTTCTTCAAGCTGCCGGACTTCCAGGAAATGCTGCAAACCTGGACCCGCAGCGGGACCCTTCAAGACGCCGTCGCCAACAAGATCGCCGAATGGCTGGACGCGGGCCTGCAACAGTGGGACATCTCCCGCGATGCGCCGTACTTCGGTTTTGAGATCCCCGACGAGCCGGGCAAATACTTCTACGTCTGGCTGGACGCGCCGATCGGCTACATGGCGAGTTTCAAGAACCTGTGCAGCCGTACGCCGGAGCTGGACTTCGACGCGTTCTGGGGCAAAGACTCCACCGCCGAGCTGTATCACTTCATCGGCAAGGACATCGTCAACTTCCACGCCCTGTTCTGGCCCGCGATGCTTGAAGGTGCGGGCTACCGCAAGCCGACCGGCATCAACGTGCACGGCTACCTGACCGTCAACGGCCAGAAAATGTCCAAGTCCCGCGGCACCTTCATCAAGGCCCGGACCTACCTGGATCACCTGTCGCCGGAATACCTGCGTTACTACTACGCGGCCAAACTGAGCCGTGGCGTCGATGACCTGGACCTGAACCTCGAAGACTTCGTGCAGAAGGTCAACTCCGACCTGGTGGGCAAAGTCGTCAACATCGCCAGCCGTTGCGCCGGTTTCATCCACAAAGGCAACGCCGGCGTGATGGTCGACACCAACGCCGCGCCGGAACTGACCGAAGCGTTCCTGGCCGCCGCGCCAGGCATCGCCGACGCCTATGAAGCCCGCGACTTCGCCCGCGCCATGCGCGAAATCATGGGCCTGGCCGACCGCGCCAACGCCTGGATCGCCGACAAGGCACCGTGGTCGCTGAACAAGCAGGAAGGCAAGCAGGACGAGGTGCAGGCTATCTGCGCCACCGGCGTCAACCTGTTCCGCCAACTGGTGATCTTCCTCAAACCGGTGCTGCCACTGCTGGCCGCCGATGCCGAGGCGTTCCTCAACGTGGCCCCGTTGACCTGGAACGACCATGCGACCTGGCTCGCCAACCATCAGCTGAACGAGTTCAAGCCGCTGATGACCCGGATCGACCCGGTCAAAGTGCAAGCCATGACCGATGCATCGAAAGAAGACCTGACGGTCAGCCAGACCGACACCGGCGCCGCCGCAACGACCGGCAACGGCGAGCTGGCCAAGGATCCGCTGTCACCGGAAATCGAGTTCGACACCTTTGCGGCGGTCGACCTGCGCGTCGCCCTGATCGTCAAGGCCGAACACGTGGAAGGGGCCGACAAGCTGTTGCGCCTGACCCTCGACATCGGTGACGAGCAACGCAACGTGTTCTCCGGCATCAAGAGCGCTTACCCGGATCCGTCCAAGCTCGATGGTCGGCTGACCATGATGATCGCCAACCTCAAGCCCCGCAAAATGAAGTTCGGCATCTCCGAAGGCATGGTGATGGCGGCCGGCCCTGGTGGTGAAGAGATCTACCTGCTCAGCCCTGACAGCGGCGCCAAGCCTGGTCAGCGGATCAAGTAAGGTTACTGCGGCAAACCGATCCCACAGTCGTGCCTGGCGCGACTGTGGGATTTTCATGTCTGGCCCACCCTCCGCCCTTGCCGGATAATGCCTAAGCTTTTTAGACCGCTCCCGTTAAAAAGCCCCGTTCTTGCCGGCACGATCATGACCGAAACGCTTCTTACGCTTATCAGTGCAGCCTTGATCAACAACCTCGTGTTGCACTGGCCGCTGGGTGTCGATCCGCTGCTGGGCAGCAAGCGCCAGCAGGTCCATGCACTGGGCCTCGCGACCACGTGCCTGATGTTGATTGTCGGCACCCTTGGCCATGCGCTTTACCACGGGTTGCTGGTGCCATTGGACATGGCTTCGCTGCGGCTGTTTGTGTTTCTGCCCTTGAGCGTGTTGTTGATTGCTCCGTTGCTGACGTTGCTGGGGCGGATATTCCCGACACTCTCCTTCGAGGGGCTCTGGTTGTTGCTGCTGGGCAATGCGGGCGTGCTTGGCGTAGCGCTGCTCAACGCCGAGGATGACCAAGGGTTCTTTCACGCCACCGCCCTGAGCCTGGGTGCCGGGCTGGGTTTCTGGCTGGTGCTGAGCCTGTTTCAAGACCTGCGCCAACGCACACTCGATAACGATATTCCCCTGCCCTTTCGCGGCCTGCCGATCGACCTGATCAGCGCCGGCCTGATCGCAGTGGCTTTTCTCGGATTCAGCGGACTGATCAAAACATGAGTCTGATTCAACGCATCGACGCCCTCTTGCCACAGACTCAATGCGGCAAGTGCGGCCATCCCGGATGCAAGCCCTACGCCGAAGGTATCGCCAGCGGCGAGCCCATCAACAAGTGCCCGCCGGGCGGCAGCGAAACCATCAACGCCCTGGCCGAACTGCTGCACGTACCGGTGCTGGAACTGGACATCAGCCGGGGGGCGGCTCCGGCGCAGATCGCCTATATCCGCGAGGCCGAATGCATTGGCTGCACCAAATGCATCCAGGCCTGCCCGGTAGACGCCATCGTCGGCGCGGCCAAACTGATGCACACGGTCATCATCGACGAGTGCACCGGTTGCGACCTCTGCGTGGCGCCCTGCCCGGTCGACTGCATTGAAATGCATCCGTTGCCGATCTCCACAGTGCTGCCGATTGTCGGCGGCCTGGCATTCAGCCTTGATGAGCAACGCGCCCGCACGGCCAAACGCAATCGGGCGCGACGCCGTTTCGAGCAACGCAACGCCCGCTTGCAACGTGAAGAAGAACTGAAGGCTGCCGAACGACAGGCCCGGGCGCAACGTGCCGCCCAACCCAGCGCAGCGACGCTCGACCCGGTGCAGGCCGCCCTTGAACGCGTCCGCGCGCAAAAGGCCGCCACTGCCGATGCGGCACTGAAGAAAGCCAAGATCGATCTGGCGATGAGTCGGGCGCAATTGAACAAATCGCTCAAGGCCTTCGGCCATCCGCCGACCTTCGAGCAGCAATCGCAGTTGGTCGTCCTGCAACAGCAGTTCGAAGCGGCCGAGCAGGCCTTGGCGCTGCTGGAAAGCACGGCTGCGCCCGCGCCCGCCATTGCGCCAGTAAAAGATGCCGATCTGAAACGGGCCAAGATCCAGTTGGCCATGCGCCGCGCCGAACTCAAGAAGGCTCAGACCCTTCAAGCGCCCGCTGAACAGATCGAAACCCTGGAACGCGCGCTCAGCGAGGCCGAGCAAGCCTTGCATGCCGCCGAAGCGCTCAGTGAACAACCCTTGCCAGACCTGGCGCGCGTGGAAAAGCGTCCGATCGACAGCCAGCTCCGGCAACTGAAGACCGAACTGGCCTATGCCCGCGCTGACGTCAGCAAACTCGAACGTCGCGCCGACACCCCCGCCGAACAGATGGAGAAGGCCCGCGCTCGCCTGCTGGAAGCCGAGCGTCAGGTGGATGCCCATGTCGCCCCTTGACGCGGTCGACGAGCGCCTTCAGCAGGCCATGCAGCGGGTACTCCTGGCTACGTTGCCGGGCATGCTCGCGTTGTTCTGGCTGTACGGCTGGGGGGTCTTGATCAACCTGGTTCTGGCGGCGGTGAGCGCTTTGGCCGCTGAAGCGGCGGTGTTGAAGTTGCGCAAGCGCTCACTCCAGCCGACCCTGAGCGACGGCAGTGCACTGGTCAGCGCGACATTGCTGGCCCTGGCCCTGCCACCTTACTGCCCTTGGTGGTTGACGGTCAGTGCCGCCGCGTCCGCCATGCTGTTCGGCAAGCACTTGTATGGGGGCGTGGGCAAAAATCCGTTCAATCCGGCGATGCTTGGCTTTGCCCTGGTGCTGGTGACGTTTCCGCAACAAATGACGCACTGGCCATCCTCCCACGGCATGGACCTGATGGGCGGACTCCAGCAAGTTTTCGGTTGGGGTCAGGTGCCGGATGCCTGGGTCCAGGCCACGGCGCTGGACGGCTTGAGGATCAACAAAAGCCTGACCATGGATGAACTGTTCGCCACTCATCCTGCATTTGGCCAATTCGGTGGTCGAGGTGTGGAATGGGTGAATCTGGCGTTTCTGGCGGGCGGCGCATTTCTGCTGCAACAACGCCTGTTCAGTTGGCACACGCCAGTCGGCATGCTCGCCAGCCTGTTCCTTATCAGCTTGTTGTGCTGGAACGGTTCGGGCTCCGACTCCCATGGTTCGCCGCTGTTTCATCTGCTCAGCGGCGCCAGCATGCTGGGGGCATTTTTCATCGTGACGGAACCGGTGTCCGGTGCGAAAAGCCCCGGCGCACGACTGCTGTTCGGCGCGGGTGTCGGACTATTGACCTATCTGATCCGCACCTGGGGTGGCTATCCCGACGGCGTGGCGTTCGCCGTCCTGTTAATGAACCTGTGTGTACCGGCGCTGGAGCGGTTTGTCGCGTCCAGGCAGGAACGGATTTCGCCATGAGCCGAGCATCGAGCGTTGCGATCCTTGTGGTAATGGCAGGTCTTGGCATTGGCTCGACCTACTTCGTGCAATACACCAGCGCCTCCCGCATTGCCGCCCAACAGCACCTGATCGACAGTCGTAACCTGCTTGACCTGCTGCCCCCCGACAGCTACGACAATCAGCCACTGGAACAGCCGCTCGCACTCGAAGTCACAGCCTTGACCAACAGCACGCTGCTGGGTGGTTACCTGGCAAGCAGGTCCGGCCAGCCCTATGCCGTGTTGCTGCGCAGCCAGACCCTGGGTTATGCGGGTGCCATCGACTTGCTGATCGCCGTCGATGCCAATGGCCGGTTGGTCGGGGTCAAAACCCTGAAGCAATCCGAAACCCCGGGGCTTGGCGCACGAATCGCCGATTGGCCGAATGTCTGGCTTCAGATGTTTTCCGGCAAGTCTCGGACCGATCCCGGCGACAATGGCTGGGCGCTGAAAAAGGATCAGGGGCAATTCGATCAGATCGCGGGGGCGACCATCACATCAAGAGCGGTGATCAACGCCACCCATGACGCTTTGCGCTACTGCGATGAGCACCGGCAAGCACTGTTCGGGAGTCCTTCCCATGAATAAATCATCCCTCGTGCAAAACTCGCTGATGCTTGCACCGTTGATCGGCGCTACCGGCTCGCTGATGACCGCTGCGGGCCTGACGCTGATGTTCATCGTGGTGACCTGCATTTTCGCTCTGTGCATGAATGCATTGCGGCCTCGACTGCTCCCGGCGACGCACTTGCTGGCAAGCGTGCTGCTCGCCGCCACATTGACCAGTTGCGCGGAACTCGGCGCCCAACTCTGGTCGCTGCAATGGCATCAGGACCTGGGCATTTATGCCGGGCTGGTTGCCTTGCAATGCGTGGTGTTGGACTGCACTGGATTTTTCCAGAGAACCTGGCCGGATCGCCTGCGTGTGTATGGCTCGTTCGGCGCATTGATGGTGGGCCTGGGGCTGCTCCGGGAACTCATTGGCCGCGGGACCTTCGGTAGCCACCTGTCATGGCTGACGAATGCCGCGCCGGCGCATCGGGAAGGCTGGATATTGGCCACCGACGGTGGCTTGCGCCTGACCACGCTGGCCCCAGGCGGATTCATTCTGCTGGGATTGCTGATTGCCCTCTGGCAGATCTGGCACCGCCCCACACCTTAAATTGAACGTCTTCGAGGAAACTCACTGCCCATGAATGCCGCAAAACGTCTGGAAATTTTCCGCAGGCTGCATGAAGACAACCCGGAACCGAAGACCGAACTGGCCTATTCCTCACCGTTTGAATTACTGATTGCTGTGATTCTCTCGGCGCAATCGACCGATGTCGGCGTCAACAAGGCCACGGCGAAACTGTTCCCGGTCGCCAATACGCCGGCGGCGATATATGCCCTGGGCGTCGAAGGACTGTCGGAATACATCAAGACCATCGGCCTGTACAACAGCAAAGCGAAGAACGTGATCGAAACCTGTCGCCTGCTGGTGGAGCGCCATGCTGGCGAAGTGCCGCAGACCCGAGAGGAACTGGAAGCGCTGCCCGGTGTTGGCCGCAAGACCGCCAATGTGGTGCTCAACACAGCATTCCGCCAACTGACCATGGCTGTGGACACCCATATCTTCCGAGTCAGCAACCGCACCGGCATTGCGCCGGGCAAGAATGTGGTCGAGGTCGAGAAAAAACTGATGAAATTCGTGCCCAAGCAATACCTGCTCGATTCCCATCACTGGCTGATCCTCCACGGGCGCTATGTTTGCCTGGCTCGCAAGCCCCGCTGCGGCAGTTGTCGCATCGAAGACTTGTGCGAATACAAGCACAAGACCTCCGACGATTGAGGCGCTATTGGAATTATTGATTTATCGATTGAAAAAATCTTTTTTACCCGCCGGGAGATTGTCGATATAAGGAGCCCCAAAGGCAGTCTTAGCCTGGAGTAACTAAATGAGCACTGGCAAAGAGCAATTGGACGTAGAAGACGACTTTACCCCCATTGAGGCCGATGACGCTGAACCTGTGGTTGAAGTGGCGAAAACCAACCTGAGCAAACGCCGTACCATCGACAATCTGCTGGAGGAGCGCCGACTGCAAAAGCAATTGGCCGATTACGACTTTGACCTATGACACCTAAAAGCCTCCCGAAACGGAGGCTTTTTACTTTGGCTGCCGTGCGGTAAATGCCGCTCATCGCTTGATGCAATCACACCAGCCCGTTGCGCTGGGCCAATTCAATCAGGTCCACCAGAGAGCGCGCATTGAGTTTCAACAGCAGGCGAGTCTTGTAAGTACTAACGGTTTTGTTGCTAAGGAACATCCCATCGGCAATCTCCTTGTTAGTCTTGCCCTTGGCCAACTGTTGCAAGACCATCATTTCCCGTCCTGACAGACGATCCACCATATCGGCTTCACTGGCATTACCCAAACTAGCGCGAACGGTATGCAAGGCCTGATTGGGAAAGTAGCTGTAACCGGACAAAACGGCCTTTATTGCACTGAGCAACTCAGTGAGGTCCTGTTGCTTGCAGACATACCCGGCAGCCCCCGACTGCATGCAACGCATGGAAAAATGTCCAGGCGCCTGGGACGTCAATATCAATACTTTCATTGGCATCGCAGTGGATGACAGTCGGGCAATGACTTCCAACCCATCCAGTTTCGGTATTCCAATATCCAGAATGACAATGTCCGGCATATGTTCACGCGCAAGTTGCAATGCATCCACGCCATTATCTGTTTCTGCAATGACTTCGTAGCCATGACGTTCCATCAGCATACGTACCGCAAGACGAATGACGGGGTGATCATCCACGATCAGCACTTTATTCATGGGCAGTCCAATTTCGCTGTTCGAATTTTTAGAGCCCGCACAATAGCCTAGTCGTTTCACCCATGGCATGCCGCCCCCCCCAGCCACCTACACCGAGAGACATTCCCTACAAATATCGCGGATTAGTCTTACAAAAAAACCGTCTCAGCAAGGCTGAGAAAACGAAACCCACGGGAAGACAATTCAATTCTCAACGGTTTTTCGTATCAATTTACAACAAAAAAGTTGAGCCAAAAATCGAAGCAACCGCAGTCTGGCTGATATAGCCCACTCAACAATGGCCAAAAAGTAACCGATATTTTCCGTACTTATATTCATACCAGAAATATCACACACCACGCATCCACTTACTCTTACAGCGAAAAAATCCTGACAAACAATCATTACAAAGACACACTTTAAAACCCACTTCCAGCCAAGCCAAATTAAATCAACACAACGTTCACACACATTAAAATAGATATACTCCCCATATAAATTCAAATCATTAACAACACCAAACTAAAATAGTTTCATTAACCCACCGAGAAAAGACAAATTAAATATGAGTGAAAGACATGACAAAACTCAAAAAAAGAATCACCAACCCCATGACCGTTATCGCGATATTCGCAACACTTTCTGAAACATCCGCAGCAATTTCCCTACCCTTTCTGGACAATAAGGAAAGAGAAATTTACATATGGTTCCTGATCAGCTTCCCCTTTTATTTACTGCTTCTATTCTTCGTCACACTCAACTTTAATTATCGGTCGCTGTATGCGCCTTCGGATTTTGACAAGGGAAAGCACTTCATAAAAGTGCTGGACAAGCCCAAGCATCCGGAAAACAGTCACACAACGACCTCAAGTGAACAGACTGAACGGCATAAGCCAGTGGATGCCTGGCGATCCGCTTCGCCCCCCTGCGCCGCCCAGGCCTCGCTCGTAGACCCAGGCCTGGAGGATCGGCTCTCGGTTGAATATCACATCCGAATGACCGCGCTGCTCAAGGAGTTGTGCATCATTGATGCACGCTGCCTGAGCAAAAAAATCGAGTTCAGCGCTTTATTGGAGAATATCGAAAGGCCACGGGACAGGCAGGCACACGTGATTTTGTTTCTCACCTGCGCAGAATCGGAGACCGTACTGAAAAACTGTGCAATCAAACATTCCAAGCTGACGCACAAGTGCCCTAGCACCACATTTTGCGCTGCTTACAATTTGAACTCACATGAGGTGACGGTCATTGACCATAGCGGCCAATCGATATCAGAGACGTGCGGGAAATATCAGAGGGAGACAGATAGCAGATAAAGAGGGTGACAAGAAAATCGCGATGTCGAAGGACCAGATAAACACTATTTCGGGCTTGTGGCCTCGTCGATGACGAGGCCACAAATCCCTTACCCGCTCAAAGGTCTCAGAAAAGCTTCCGGCCCTTGTTCGCAGCAATGCGCATGCGCAATGCGTTGAGCTTGATGAAACCTGCCGCGTCGGCCTGATTGTAGGCGCCGCCATCTTCCTCGAAGGTCGCGATGTTGGCATCGAACAACGACTCGTCGGACTTGCGACCGGTCACGATCACATTGCCCTTGTACAGCTTCAGGCGCACAACGCCATTCACGTGAGCCTGGGACGCGTCGATCATCTGTTGCAGCATCAGACGCTCTGGGCTCCACCAGTAGCCGGTGTAGATCAGGCTGGCGTACTTCGGCATCAACTCGTCCTTGAGGTGAGCCACTTCGCGGTCCAGGGTGATCGATTCGATCGCACGGTGGGCGCGCAGCATGATGGTGCCGCCAGGTGTCTCGTAGCAGCCACGGGACTTCATGCCCACGTAACGGTTCTCGACGATGTCCAGACGGCCGATGCCGTGTTCGCCACCGATACGGTTCAGCGTCGCCAGCACGGTAGCCGGGGTCATTTCGACGCCGTCCAGTGCGACGATGTCGCCGTTGCGGTAGGTCAATTCCAGATACTGCGGCTTGTCAGGCGCCTTCTCCGGGGAGACGGTCCAACGCCACATGTCTTCTTCGTGCTCGGTCCAGGTGTCTTCCAGCACGCCGCCTTCATAGGAGATGTGCAGCAGGTTGGCATCCATCGAGTACGGGGATTTCTTCTTGCCGTGACGCTCGATCGGGATGCCGTGCTTCTCGGCGTAGTCCATCAGCTTCTCGCGGGACAGCAGGTCCCACTCGCGCCAAGGGGCAATCACTTTCACACCTGGTTTCAAGGCATAGGCGCCCAGTTCGAAACGAACCTGGTCGTTGCCCTTGCCGGTGGCGCCGTGGGAAATGGCGTCAGCGCCGGTTTCGTTGGCGATTTCGATCAGGCGTTTGGCGATCAACGGACGAGCGATGGAAGTACCCAGCAGGTACTCGCCTTCGTAAACGGTGTTGGCGCGGAACATCGGGAAAACGAAATCGCGCACGAACTCTTCGCGCAAGTCGTCGATGTAGATCTCTTTCACGCCCATGGCCTGAGCCTTGGCGCGTGCCGGTTCGACCTCTTCGCCCTGACCCAGGTCAGCGGTGAAGGTCACCACTTCACAGTTATAAGTATCCTGCAGCCACTTGAGGATCACCGAAGTGTCCAGGCCGCCGGAATACGCCAGAACGACCTTGTTTACGTCCGCCATGCCATCACTCCACGGGGTTCTACGGAAAGCCGGGAAGTCTACCGCTCATGCAGGATAATTTACAGAGGCGCGACAGCTTATGACGACGAAGCGACAGATTATGTCGAGAGCGCGACGATGACCGGCGAGTCAGGAAGTCGCCGACGTGCTTGGCTTCGTGGCCTGCGGGGCCACCTGCTCCGGCGGAGCTCCGCGTTCCAGGCGAACGGCGACCCGACGGTTCTTGGCCCTGTTGGTATTGTTGGTGTTGGGTGCCAACGGGTAACGCTCACCGTGGAAGCGCATGGTGACCTGCGATTCCTGAATGCCATTGGCCTTGAAGAATTCCATGACCGCCAGGGCCCGGCGCCGCGACAGCTCACGGTTGGTCAGGCGGTTGCCGCTGTTGTCGGAGTGGCCGTCGAGTTCGATGTGATTGACCGTCGGATCGGCCTTCATGTATTCCAGCATCACCTGCAGCTTGGCTTTCGCCGCCGCATCCAGGTCGATACCGCCACCGGGGAAGCCGACTTCGGATTGTTTCACCTGCTCGAAGTTTTGCGGCAACAACTTGGCCACACACCCCTGATAGTCGGCAAACGCCTTGCTGAACTTGACCGGCAGCAACCGCACTTCCGACACGCGGCCATCCCCCGAAGAATGCCGGATCACAGGGCTGCGTCCGTCCATCAGGCCACTGATCAATCGCCCGGCCTGCGCCTGCGAACTGTTGAACAGCACATTGCCGCTGCCGATTCTCACCGAACCCAGGTTGATATCGCCCCGCCCCGGCTGCCAGGGCGCAGCCGCCGCCAGCAAGGTGGCCGACCCACCGCCCATCATGGCGTTGTAGGCATTCAGACGAAACGTCGCCTGCTCGCCAGCACGGCGCACGAATTGTCCCGAGCCGAAATCAGTGATCGGCTGGGTCAGTCTGCATTCGAACTTGTCACCTTCGACCGTCCACTCGATGCTCTCCAGTCGGGTCTGGAAAGTGAGCGCCATCGCAGGAAGGCTGGCAAACACACTGAGCAAGGCTAAATAACGCTGGCGCACGGGCGGCTCCACTGGCTTCTACAACAAAAAGACCGACACACATATGTTTACGGCATACCTGTTGGATATCGGAAGCTTCCCGTAAAACTTGATAGCGAGTGCCTGCAAGAGTCTTTTCCGGTAGCATTCCCCTCAGTTTGACCCGCCTGGAATCCCCTCATGTCCGACCGCCTGACCCTGCTGCGTCCCGACGACTGGCACATTCATCTTCGCGATGGTGCCGTGTTGACCAATACCGTTGCGGATGTCGCGCGCACCTTTGGTCGCGCCATCATCATGCCCAACCTGGTTCCGCCGGTCCGTAATGCGGCTGAGGCCGACGGCTATCGCCAGCGGATTCTCGCTGCTCGCCCGGCCGGCAGCCATTTCGAACCGCTGATGGTCCTGTACCTGACCGACCGCACCCAGCCTGAAGAAATTCGCGAGGCCAAGGCCTGCGGTTTCGTCCACGCCGCCAAGTTGTACCCGGCCGGCGCGACCACCAACTCGGACTCTGGCGTCACCAGCATCGACAAGATCTTTCCTGCACTGGAGGCCATGGCCGAAGTCGGAATGCCCTTGTTGATCCACGGCGAAGTCACCCGTGGCGATGTCGATGTGTTCGACCGCGAAAAGATCTTCATCGATGAGCACATGCGCCGTGTGGTCGAGCGTTTCCCGACCCTCAAAGTGGTGTTCGAACACATCACGACCACAGACGCCGTGCAGTTCGTCAAATCGGCTTCGGCCAACGTGGGCGCGACCATCACAGCGCATCACCTGCTATACAACCGCAACCACATGCTGGTGGGCGGGATTCGGCCGCACTTCTACTGCCTGCCGATCCTCAAGCGCAATACGCACCAGGAAGCCCTGCTCGACGCCGCCACCAGCGGCAGCGAGAAGTTCTTCCTCGGCACAGACTCGGCGCCCCACGCCCAGCATGCCAAAGAAGCCGCTTGTGGCTGCGCTGGCTGCTACACCGCCTATGCCGCGATCGAGATGTATGCCGAAGCCTTCGAACAGCGCAATGCGCTGGACAAGCTGGAAGCCTTCGCCAGCCTCAACGGCCCGCGGTTCTATGGCCTGCCGGCGAACACCGATCGCATCACCCTGGTCCGCGAAGAATGGACCGCCCCCACCAGCCTGCCGTTTGGCGAGCTGACCGTTATCCCGCTGCGCGCCGGTGAAAAACTGCGCTGGCGCCTGCTGGAGGAACACGCGTGAGTGAAGAGCATTTCGACGACGAACAGGAAGGTCATGGCGGCGGAGGCGGTCCCCGTCATCCAATGGCTGCCAGGTTCCGTGGTTACCTGCCCGTTGTCGTCGACGTAGAAACCGGTGGCTTCAACTCGGCCACCGACGCCCTTCTGGAAATTGCCGCGACCACCATCGCCATGGATGAAAAGGGGTTTGTGTACCCGGATCACACCTACTTCTTCCGTGTCGAGCCGTTCGAAGGCGCGAACATCGAAGCAGCCGCCCTGGAATTCACCGGGATCAAGCTTGATCACCCGTTGCGCATGGCCGTGAGTGAAGAAACCGCCCTGAACGACATCTTCCGTGGCGTACGCAAGGCCCTCAAGGCCAATGGCTGCAAACGGGCGATCCTGGTCGGGCACAACAGCAGCTTCGACTTGGGCTTCCTCAACGCTGCGGTCGCGCGCCTGGACATGAAGCGCAACCCGTTTCACCCGTTCTCCAGTTTCGATACCGCGACCCTGGCCGGCCTGGCTTATGGCCAAACCGTGCTGGCCAAGGCCTGTCAGGCAGCCGATATCGACTTCGACGGTCGCGAGGCTCACTCGGCTCGCTACGACACCGAGAAGACGGCCGAGCTGTTCTGCGGCATCGTCAACCGCTGGAAACAGATGGGCGGCTGGGAAGATTTCGACGATTGATTGCGGCCCCGGATACACCTGTAGGAGCGAGCTTGCTCGCGAGGGTGGACAACGATAACGCGGGCTGTCTGGTTCCCCGTGGCATTCTGGAATCCATCGCGAGCGAGCTCGCTCCTACAGGGTCTCTATCCCGCGCATAAAAAAACCGGCCTCAGAGGCCGGTTTTTTTGTACCTGGAACGTGCCTTACAGCGCAGCAGCGTGCTCGGTCAGGTAAGCCGCAACGCCTTCTGGCGAAGCGTTCATGCCTTTGTCGCCTTTTTTCCAGTTGGCAGGGCAAACTTCGCCGTGCTCTTCGTGGAATTGCAGAGCGTCGACCAGACGGATCAGCTCTTCCATGTTACGGCCCAGTGGCAGGTCGTTGACGATCTGCGAGCGAACAACGCCCTTGTCGTCGATCAGGAACACGCCACGGAAAGCAACGCCGTCAGCGGACTGAACGTCGTAGGCCTTCATGATTTCCTGCTTGATGTCGGCAGCCATGGTGTAACCCACCTGGCCAATACCGCCGTTGTTCACCGGGGTGTTGCGCCATGCGTTGTGGGTGAAGTGCGAGTCGATCGACACAGCGACCACTTCCACGTTGCGCGCCTTGAAGTCAGCCAGGCGGTTGTCCAGAGCGATCAGCTCGGATGGGCAAACGAAGGTGAAGTCCAGCGGGTAGAAGAACACCAGGCCGTATTTGCCTTTGATGGCCGAAGACAGGGTGAAGCTGTCAACGATTTCGCCATTGCCGAGTACGGCCGGTACGGTGAAGTCAGGGGCTTGTTTGCCTACGAGTACGCTCATTGGATATCTCCTGGTGTAGAAACGTAAAAACAGGGTTGGTGCCAGCCTGCCACCCTCAGGCGACAGCCCTGTGACACAAACCCGTTTCGGAAAGACCGGCCATCATACACTGCGTGTTTGACCTGTCCTCAACGGTTTTTCCCTCGATCCCTGAAAACGCCAGGCCGGATTTCGTTTCACCCGCCCTGGAAGCAACCGTTCGTCAGTGCCGGAAAAAGCGTTCGGAAAGCACTTTGACAATCATTCTCGTTAACATTAAGATCCACCGCATTCGAGCATAAACAAGCGACGGTCTTCACTTATGTATGTTTGCCTCTGCACTGGCGTCACCGACGGCCAAATCCGCGATGCGATCTATGAAGGATGCTGCAGCTACAAGGAAGTCCGCCAGGCAACCGGCGTTGCCGGTCAATGCGGCAAATGTGCCTGCCTCGCCAAGGAAGTGGTACGCGAGACCCTGACGAAACTGCAAACGGCCCAGGCAGCGATTCCTTTTCCAGCAGAATTTACAGCAGCATAAATACCGTATTTCAAAAAACCGGACGCATGTCCGGTTTTTTTATGCCAGCAAATCAATCGCTTATGTTCCAGACGCGGAACACAAACATTCTTATTCCTATTAATTTTCATATAAGTTTCAATAACTTAGGTTTGACACTATTAAGTGTGCGGCTCAAACTCCGACTTATTGATAGCTAATAAAGGGCAGGACCCCATCATGAAAGGCGACGTAACAGTCATCCAGCATCTCAACAAAATCCTTGGCAATGAGCTGGTCGCGATCAATCAGTACTTTCTGCATGCGCGCATGTATGAAGACTGGGGCCTGAACAAGCTCGGCAAACACGAGTACCACGAATCCATCGACGAGATGAAGCACGCGGACAAGCTGATCAAGCGCATCCTGTTCCTGGAGGGCCTGCCGAACGTTCAGGACCTGGGCAAGCTGCAGATCGGCGAACACACCAAGGAAATGCTTGAGTGCGACCTGCGCATCGAGCGCACCGGTCATGCCGACCTCAAGGTGGCCATTGCTCATTGCGAAACAGTGGGCGACTTCGGCAGCCGTGAACTGCTTGAAGATATCCTTGAGTCCGAAGAAGAACATATCGACTGGCTGGAAACCCAACTTGGCCTGATCGACAAGATTGGTATCGAGAACTACCTGCAATCGCAGATGGGCGACGACGAGTAAGTTCTCCGCCATTGATCTCGATGCAATAAAAAGCCCCGCTCTCATTTACAGAGGCGGGGCTTTTTTGTACTTGCTCTTGCAGGAGCTGAGCTTGCTTGCGATGGTCGTTAACGATAACGCGGGGAACCTGGTTCCCCACAGTGCTCTTTAGCCCATCGCGAGCGGGCTCGCTCCTACAGGAAGCGAATCAGGCTTCGGTCTTCTGGGCAGCAGCCTTGGCAGCAGCGTCCTTGATCAGCGCCTGCAGCGAACCATCAGCGGACATCTCGGTCATGATGTCGCTACCGCCAACCAGCTCACCCGCCACCCACAGTTGCGGGAAGGTCGGCCAGTTGGCGTATTTTGGCAGGTTGGCGCGGATTTCCGGGTTTTGCAGGATGTCCACGTACGCAAACTTTTCACCACACGCCATCACGGCCTGCGCGGCTTTCGCGGAGAAGCCACACTGCGGGGCATTCGGCGAGCCTTTCATGTAAAGCAGAATGGTGTTGTTGGCAATCTGCTCTTTAATCGTTTCGATGATATCCATGGAGCACCTCGGCTGAACTTTCCGACTCATGGGTCGGCACGGTGGCGCATTGTAACGGAAAGCCGAGCACCCTGCTCGGTCTCTCCGTCAGATACGATCAGGCCGCCGCCACGGTCACCGGAACACCGTTCAACGCCGCATTGCCCGACAACTCATCGAGTTGACACTCGTCCGTCAGGTCGTTGGCGCTGGAGCCTGGCTGGCCACTGGCAATGGTCATTTGCACACCGGGTCGCGCATGGCCCCAGCCGTGCGGAAGGCTGACCACACCTTTCATCATATCCAGGCTGCCGAGCACTTCAACTTCGATCGTGCCGACCCGGGAGCTGATCCGCACACGCTGCCCGTCACTCAAGCCGCGACTGGCCAGGTCATCCGGGTGCATCAACAACTGATGACGCGGCTTGCCTTTCACCAACCGGTGATAGTTGTGCATCCATGAGTTATTGCTGCGTACATGACGACGGCCGATCATCAATAACTCGTCAGCAGCCGGTGCCCGCAATGCGGCAAAGCGCGCCAGATCGGCAAGGATCGCGGCTGGAGCGGCCTGGATTCGCTGATTGGCGGTTTTCAGACGTGGCGCCAGATTGGGTTTCAGCGCCCCCAGATCGACCCCATGAGGATGATCGAACAGCGTTGCCAAAGACAGTTTGTGTTCCGAGGCATCGCCATACAGCCCCATGCGCAAGCCGCGATCGATCATTTGCGAAGGGGCGATGGTCGGTTTCAATTCCTTGCCGGTCTTTGCGGCGAAGGCCTTGGCCAACCCGACAAAAATCTCCCAGTCATGCAGCGCGCCTTCGGGCTTGGCCAGGATTGCGCGATTGAACCGACTGACGTTACGCACCGCAAACATATTGAACGTGGTGTCGTAGTGGTCGTTTTCCAGCGCCGAGGTGGATGGCAGGATCAGGTCGGCATAGCGCGTGGTTTCATTGATGTACAAATCGACGCTGACCATGAACTCCAGCCCGTCCAGCGCCTGTTCCAGTTGTCGGCCATTGGGCGTGGACAATACCGGATTGCCCGCCACGGTGATCAGCGCACGGACCTGCCCTTCTCCCTCGGTCAGCATCTCCTCGGCCAGCGCCGACACGGGCAACTCGCCAGCATATTCGGGGCGCCCCGAAACTCGGCTCTGCCACAGATTGAAGTGCCCACCCGATGTGGAGGCCACCAGGTCCACCGCCGGCTCGGTGCACATCGCGCCCCCGACGCGATCGAGGTTACCGGTGACCAGGTTGATCAATTGCACGACCCAGTGGCACAGCGTGCCGAACGCTTGGGTCGAGACGCCCATGCGGCCATAGCAAACCGCGCTTGGCGCTGCGGCGAAGTCCCGCGCCAACTGGCGGATCTGCTCGGCCGGCACCGCGCACAACGGGCTCATGGCCTCGGCGGTGAAACCTGCAACAGCCTCGCGCACCTCATCCAGGCCATCCACCGGCAAATGACTGTCGCGGGTCAGACCTTCGGTGAACAAAGTATTGAGCAAGCCGAACAGCAAGGCTGCATCGCCACCTGGGCGCACGAACAGATGCTGGTCGGCGATCGCTGCCGTTTCGCTGCGGCGCGGGTCGACCACCACCACTTTGCCGCCCCGGGCCTGGATCGCCTTCAAGCGCTTTTCCACATCCGGCACAGTCATGATACTGCCGTTGGAGGCCAGCGGATTACCACCGAGGATCAGCATGAAGTCGGTGTGATCGATGTCCGGGATCGGCAGCAGCAGACCGTGGCCATACATCAAATGACTGGTCAGGTGATGGGGCAATTGATCGACCGACGTCGCGGAAAACCGGTTGCGGGTTTTCAACAGACCGAGGAAGTAATTGCTGTGGGTCATCAGTCCATAGTTGTGCACGCTGGGGTTGCCTTGATAGACCGCCACCGCGTTTTGCCCATGACGCTCCTGAATCGCCGCCAGGCGTTCGGCCACAAGGTTGAAGGCGTCCTGCCACTCGATGGGCTGCCATTCGCTGCCCACGCGTAACATGGGTTGATGCAGACGGTCCGGGTCGTTCTGAATGTCCTGCAGGGCGACAGCCTTGGGGCAGATATGCCCACGGCTGAACGTATCCAGCGGATCGCCCTTGATCGAAGTGATCTGCACACGGCCTTCGAGCTCGGTGGTTTCGATGGTCAGGCCACAGATGGCTTCACACAGGTGGCACGCACGGTGATGGAGAGTCTTGGTCATGGCCAGTCTCTGTCTTGTTCTGGGCGGGCAATGTCGGCCGCGGGAACAAAACTATGGCGCCTGCCCCGCCAGCGCGCCAGCGACGTTCGTCTTGTGAATTGGTGGCCATCAGGCCAGCCGATGGCCGCTGACGATCAGCTCGATGGCAGCCCGGGCGGCACCTGCGACTGGAGCGGCTGGACGGTTTCGATCGGTTCGTGGGCGGCCTGCACTCCGGTCAGTTCGCCGATCAGGCGCCAATGCTCGTCCAGCCCGGCGCTGATGGTAACCATGCGGTCGATCATGCGTCGCGCGGCTTCCCGGGTCACTTTGTCGTCACTTCGCAAGAGTTCGAAGGACATCGAGGTCATCGAGGCGGTCAGGTGAGTCAGGGAGCGGGCCGTCAGGCCGAGCAACTCCATCAACTGCTGTTCTTTCGATTCCATGCCAAGGCTTCCTGCATCACTCGTGATTTATTTATAACCCAGCACCTTGCGTTAGCAAGTGTTTCAGATTGGCAGCGCTGTACACGAAGCCTGCAAACAACAGGTCATAAAACCGACCACAATGCACCGCCAACGCCTCGCTTGATTGCCAAGCTGAGCGGGGCCGGTGTACAAAGACCCGGCTACTGTCAGGAAACAGGCTTCAAAAGCGCTACTGCGGTGAACCCGTAGCCCCTCTGAAATCCCCTAAAAACCGTAGCCCTATTGGTAAGACGCGACATTTAATTATAAGATCGCGCCTTCCCTTATTTCGTCGCCCCGTGCGGCTTACGCCGCAGGTCTCGCCCGTTGTTCCGTTAAACAAGGCTTTGAGCATCTGCGGTTTGTAGCAAAAAGGTAGTCAATGATGAGCGCAAGGCACTTTCTCTCCCTGATGGATTGCACGCCCGAAGAGCTGGTCAGCGTGATCCGTCGAGGCGTTGAGCTCAAGGACCTGCGTAACCGCGGCGTACTGTTCGAGCCCCTGAAAAATCGCGTGCTCGGGATGATTTTCGAAAAATCCTCGACCCGCACCCGCATTTCCTTCGAAGCCGGCATGATCCAGCTCGGTGGCCAGGCGATCTTCCTGTCGCCACGCGACACCCAACTGGGCCGTGGCGAGCCGATCAGTGATGCTGCCATCGTCATGTCGAGCATGCTCGATGCGGTGATGATCCGCACGTTTTCCCACAGCACCCTGACCCAATTCGCCGCCAATTCGCGCGTGCCGCTGATCAACGGCCTGTCCGACGATTTGCACCCGTGCCAGTTGCTGGCCGACATGCAGACCTTCCTCGAACACCGCGGCGCCATCCAGGGCAAGACCGTGGCCTGGATCGGTGACGGCAACAACATGTGCAACAGCTATATAGAAGCGGCGATCCAGTTCGACTTCCAGTTGCGCGTCGCCTGCCCGGAAGGCTATGAGCCGAACCCGGAGTTTCTGGCCCAGGCCGGCGATCGGGTAACCATCGTGCGTGATCCGAAAGATGCCGTACGCGGCGCGCATCTGGTCAGCACCGATGTCTGGACCTCCATGGGCCAGGAAGAAGAAACCGCCAAGCGTCTGGAGCTGTTCGCGCCATACCAGGTCAATCGTGCCCTGCTTGACCTGGCTGCCCCCGACGTTCTGTTCATGCACTGCCTGCCCGCGCACCGGGGCGAAGAAATCAGTGTGGATCTGCTCGACGACCCGCGCTCGGTCGCGTGGGACCAGGCTGAAAACCGTCTTCACGCGCAAAAGGCCCTGCTCGAATTTCTCGTTCCGCCTTCGTACCACCACGCATGAGTCAGCCACTCCTGCTTAACCTGCGCAACCTCGCCTGCGGCTATCAAGACCAGCGGGTCGTGCAGAACCTCAACCTGCATTTGAATGCGGGCGACATCGGTTGCCTGCTCGGCTCTTCGGGCTGCGGCAAGACCACCACCCTGCGTGCGATTGCCGGTTTCGAACCGGTGCACGAAGGTGACATCCAGCTGGCGGGCGAAACGATTTCCAGTGCCGGCTTCACCCTTGCACCGGAGAAGCGCCGCATCGGCATGGTGTTTCAGGACTACGCGCTGTTTCCCCATTTGAGCGTGGCCGACAACATTGCCTTCGGGATCCGCAAGCACCCGCAAAAGGATCGCGTCACCGAAGAGTTGCTGGAACTGGTCAACCTGAAAAACCTCGGCAAGCGCTTCCCCCATGAGCTTTCCGGTGGCCAACAGCAACGTGTCGCCCTGGCCCGCGCCCTGGCGCCGGAGCCGCAGCTGCTACTGCTCGACGAACCGTTTTCCAATCTCGATGGTGAATTGCGCCGCAAGCTCAGCCATGAGGTTCGTGACATCCTCAAGGCCCGCGGCACCAGTGCGATTCTGGTGACCCACGATCAGGAAGAAGCATTCGCCGTCAGTGATCACGTTGGCGTGTTCAAGGAAGGTCGCCTGGAGCAGTGGGATACGCCCTACAACCTCTATCACGAACCGCTGACACCCTTTGTGGCCAGCTTCATCGGCCAGGGTTATTTCATTCGTGGCCAACTGAGCAGTCCTGAGTCGGTGCAGACCGAATTGGGCGAGTTGCGCGGCAACCGTGCCTACACCTGGCCGGTCGGTGGTGCGGTGGATGTGTTGTTGCGTCCGGACGATATCGTCTATGCACCGGACAGCGCGTTGAAAGCGCGGATCGTTGGCAAGACCTTCCTTGGCGCATCGACCTTGTATCGCCTGCAACTGGCGACCGGCGCACAACTTGAGTCGATCTTCCCCAGCCATGTCGATCATCAGACGGGTGTGGAGGTGGGTATTCGGGTCGCGGCGGAACACCTGGTGCTATTCCAGGCTTCCGGCAGCACGGCGGCACAGATTCCGGTCGTCGAATCCGGTGTCCGGCGGTACAGCGCTACTCACTGAGAAACACAATCCCTGTGGGAGCGAGCAAGCTCGTTCCCACAAAGGAATCGGTTTAATCCAGCATCAACGTTCCGCTCGCCACCAGCGTCGCATTCCCGCCGATCTTCACCCGCTCCCCCTCCAATCGGCAGAACAACTCTCCGCCCCGCGCCGAACATTGATAAGCCGTCAGGCTCGACTTGCCCAACCGCGCCGACCAATACGGAATCAGACAGCAATGGGTCGACCCGGTCACGGGATCTTCATTGATGCCAATGGCTGGAGCGAAATAGCGCGACACGAAATCGTGCTTGGTGCCCCGGGCGGTCACGATCGCCCCCAGCCAGGGCAGCTTCGCCAGGGCAACCATGTCAGGCTTGCAGTCGAGCACCGCCTGCTCGGACTCCAGCACCACGAACAGCTCATTCGAACCCAGCACATCGATGGCTTCCACGCCCAGGGCGCGCTCGACATCCAGGCTCACACCTATTTCCGAAGGAACGATCGCCGGAAAGTCCAGCCACAGACGCCCACCGTCGCGACTCACACTCAACGGACCGGATTGACAGGTGAAGTCCAGACGCTCGACCGGCTCTTTATAGATTTCAAACAATACATAAGCGCTGGCCAGCGTTGCATGACCGCACAATGGAACCTCGGTGGTCGGAGTGAACCAGCGGATGCGCCAACCCTGCCCTTCACGTACCACGAAGGCCGTTTCGGCGAGATTGTGCTCCGCGGCGATTTTCTGCATCAACTCATCGGCGAGCCAGGCATCGAGCCGGTAAACCATTGCCGGGTTGCCGCCAAATGGCCGATCACTGAACGCATCGACCTGGTGAAACTCAAGCTGCATAACCGTCTCCTTGTGTTTTGCCCTTGAGCATGAAGCGGTCGACAACGCTGCACCAGTGACAGTGCTGACTAATTTTCGCCATACAGCGACTCAGCCGCGCCCGATGTCAGCGAACTTCGCCTGGGTGTGTTCGGCGAGCACGGCAGGGGCCAATTCAACTTCCAGACCGCGTCGACCTGCGCTGACAAAAATGCTCGCAAAAGGCTGAGCCGAATTATCGATAAACGTGCGCAAGCGCTTCTTCTGCCCCAACGGACTGATCCCACCCAACAGATAACCGGTTGAACGCTGCGCCGCCGCAGGATCGGCCATTTCGACCTTTTTCACCCCGGCCGCGTGAGCCAGGGCCTTCAAGTCCAAGGTGCCGGCAACGGGCACTACCGCGACCAGCAACTCTCCTTTCTCACTGGCAGCCAGCAGGGTCTTGAACACCTGCGCAGGGTCGAGCCCGAGTTTCTCCGCCGCCTCCAGCCCATAGGAAGCGGCCTTCGGGTCATGCTCATAACTGTGCACTCGGTGTTCGGCGCGAACTTTTTTCAACAAATCCAATGCGGGTGTCATGACAGCTCCAGACTTGGCGGCGGTAGAAAATATTGGGCGGGATTCTAGGACATTGGTCCACAAAAGGCTCTATGGCGCGCCCTTCCGTCCATTCAATCAATAGGTCATTCATGCGACGAATAGTTGCATTCTGACTGACGGTTCACTTTCGACCTTTGACAGCAGTGTTTCTTGTCTATATTTTTTCGTTTTTGAAACTGCACGAAACGTCCTACCGCAGCACCCAGCAACAAACCGGGCAATGGATGGGGATCCTGACCCGGTGAAAAAACGCGCTTTGACCATGATGGAAAGAAAGCGCCAGACAATAAAAAATGAGGTTTCAATGACAACCGCTTTACAACAACCGTCGCTCTCGAGCCAATGCATGGCCGAGTTCCTGGGTACTGCTTTGCTCATCTTTTTTGGTACGGGTTGCGTCGCCGCCCTCAAAGTCGCGGGTGCCAGCTTTGGTCTGTGGGAAATCAGCATCATCTGGGGTATCGGCGTGAGCATGGCGATCTACCTGACCGCCGGGGTTTCCGGCGCTCATCTCAACCCTGCCGTCAGCATCGCGCTGAGCATTTTCGCCGACTTCGAAAAGCGCAAACTGCCGTTCTACATCCTGGCCCAAGTGGCGGGTGCCTTTTGTGGCGCCTTGTTGGTTTACACGCTGTACAGCAATCTATTCTTCGATTTCGAACAAACTCACCATATGGTTCGCGGCACTGAAGCCAGCCTGGAATTGGCGTCGGTGTTCTCCACCTTTCCCAATCCGAGCCTGTCCACCTCACAGGCCTTTCTGGTCGAGGTGATCATCACCGCCATTCTGATGGGCGTGATCATGTCCCTGACTGACGACAACAATGGCCTGCCGAACGGCCCGCTGGCGCCAGTCCTGATTGGTTTGCTGATCGCTGTGATCGGCAGTTCGATGGGACCGCTGACCGGTTTCGCCATGAACCCCGCCCGTGACTTCGGCCCTAAATTGATGACGTTCTTCGCTGGCTGGGGTGACATTTCCTTCACCGGCGGGCGCGATATCCCGTACTTCCTGGTTCCGGTTTTCGCACCGATTATCGGGGCCTGCCTCGGCGCCGCAGCCTATCGCGGGGTCATTGCCCGCCATCTGCCAAGCGTCGCACCTGCTACAAAGGACACAGCACCGGCCATTGACGGCAAACCAAGAATTTCTTGATACCGTTGGCACGTGATTCTGCCCATTCAATCGCGCGCCAGACCTCACTCCCTTATTTCGTCCAAGGCAATCGACATGACCGACACACAGAATAAGAACTACATCATTGCCCTCGATCAGGGTACGACCAGCTCCCGCGCGATCATCTTCGACCGCGACGCCAACGTGGTCTGCACTGCACAGCGCGAATTCGCCCAGCATTACCCGCAAGCGGGCTGGGTCGAACACGACCCGATGGAAATCTTCGCCACCCAAAGCGCCGTGATGGTCGAGGCCCTGGCTCAAGCCGGCCTGCATCACGATCAGGTCGCCGCCATCGGCATTACCAACCAACGTGAAACCACCGTGGTCTGGGACAAGAACACCGGCCGCCCGATCTACAACGCGATCGTCTGGCAGTGCCGCCGCAGCACCGAGATCTGCCAGCAGCTCAAGCGTGATGGCCACGAGCAATACATCAGCGAGACCACGGGCCTGGTCACCGACCCGTACTTCTCCGGCACCAAACTCAAGTGGATCCTCGATCACGTCGAAGGCAGCCGTGAACGCGCGCGCAACGGCGAGTTGTTGTTCGGCACCGTCGACAGCTGGCTGATCTGGAAATTTACCGGCGGCAAGGTCCACGTCACCGACTACACCAACGCCTCGCGCACCATGCTCTTCAACATCCACACCCTGGAGTGGGACGCGAAGATGCTGGAGGTGCTGGACATCCCGCGTGAAATGCTGCCCCAGGTGAAATCGTCGTCGGAGATCTACGGCCATACCAAAAGCGGCATCGCCATCGGCGGGATCGCCGGCGACCAGCAAGCGGCGCTGTTCGGTCAGATGTGCGTCGAGGCAGGCCAGGCCAAGAACACCTACGGCACCGGTTGCTTCCTGCTGATGAACACCGGCGACAAAGCCGTGAAGTCCAGACACGGCATGCTCACCACCATCGCGTGCGGTCCGCGCGGTGAAGTGGCCTACGCCCTGGAAGGCGCTGTGTTCAATGGCGGCTCCACCGTCCAGTGGCTGCGCGACGAGCTGAAAATCATCAACGACGCCCACGACACCGAATACTTCGCCAACAAGGTCAAGGACAGCAACGGCGTGTACCTGGTACCGGCGTTCACTGGCCTGGGCGCGCCCTACTGGGACCCCTATGCCCGTGGCGCACTGTTCGGCCTGACCCGGGGCGTCCGTGTGGATCACATCATTCGTGCCGCGCTGGAGTCGATTGCCTACCAGACCCGCGACGTGCTCGACGCCATGCAGCAAGACGCCGGCGAACGCCTCAAGGCCCTGCGCGTGGACGGCGGCGCCGTGGCGAACAACTTCCTCATGCAGTTCCAGGCCGACATCCTCGGCACGCAGGTCGAGCGCCCGCAAATGCGCGAGACCACCGCACTGGGTGCCGCGTACCTGGCAGGCCTGGCCTGCGGCTTCTGGGGCAGCCTGGAAGAACTGCGCGGCAAGGCGGTTATTGAACGCAAGTTCGAACCGGCGCTGGACGAAGCGGCGAAGGAAAAACTCTACGCCGGCTGGAAAAAAGCCGTCAGCCGCACCCGCGATTGGGAGCCGCACGAAGGGGCTGAATAACCCAGGCAGCAGACTGTATCCGCGAGTAACTGGTCGGGAGGAGATTCCTGCGGCATCATGGGCAAATTTTGCTCGGCAGCCCAAAGGACGCCCCATGAATCTGCCTCCCCGTCAGCAGCAAATTCTCGAACTGGTCCGCGAACGCGGGTACGTCAGTATCGAGGAAATGGCCACGCTGTTCGTTGTTACACCGCAGACCATTCGCCGCGATATCAATCAGCTGGCGGAAGCCAATTTGTTGCGTCGTTACCACGGCGGCGCAGCCTACGACTCCAGCGTCGAAAACACCGCCTACGCCATGCGCGCCGATCAGATGCGCGACGAGAAACAGCGCATCGGCGAAGCGATCGCCGCACAGATCCCCGATCACGCCTCGCTGTTCATCAATATCGGCACGACCACCGAATCGATTGCCCGGGCGCTGCTCAACCACAGCCATCTGAAAATCATCACCAACAACCTGCATGTGGCTTCGATGCTCAGCGCCAAGGACGACTTCGATGTTCTGCTGACCGGGGGCAATGTGCGACGTGACGGTGGCGTGGTCGGTCAGGCCAGTGTCGATTTCATCAACCAGTTCAAGGTCGATTTCGCCCTGGTTGGCATCAGCGGCATCGATGAAGACGGCAGCCTGCTGGATTTCGATTATCAGGAAGTGCGGGTTTCCCAGGCGATCATCGCCAATGCCCGCCAGGTGATTCTGGCGGCCGACTCCAGCAAGTTCGGGCGCAACGCCATGATTCGCCTGGGGCCGATCAGCCTGGTTGATTGTCTGGTCACGGATCAGCAGCCTTCCCCTGCGCTGGCGCAGCTTTTGAGCCAGCACAAAGTCAGACTGGAAGTCGTTTAACACCGCGCCATTAAATAATCTGCAGGAGTCGGCTTGGCGGCGATCGGCCTGAATGACGCCATTGCCGGCAAGCCAGGTTCCTATAGAACCTACTTCCCCTCCCCCTCTGCAAAATGTTCGATAATTTTCCTTTAAACGCCTTTCGATGAGTATTTTCAATCGAAGCTGACTGGCTGCGCGCGTCTTAATGGGCTAGTATTTTCGCAAATGAACATTCATGTTCGATTTCAAATACAGAACTTCAAAGAATCCCGAGGCCCGAGCCGATGCCCACTTCCACCTTGCCTACGCCCCCTCTTGCCGAGGTCTACGATATCGCCGTCATTGGTGGCGGGATCAATGGCGTGGGGATCGCAGCGGATGCCGCCGGTCGCGGTCTCTCGGTGTTCCTTTGCGAAAAGGATGATTTGGCCAGCCATACCTCGTCGGCCAGCAGCAAGCTGATCCATGGCGGCCTGCGTTATCTCGAACACTATGAATTCCGTCTGGTGCGCGAAGCGCTGGCCGAGCGGGAAGTCCTGCTGGCCAAGGCTCCGCACATCGTCAAGCCAATGCGCTTCGTGCTGCCACATCGCCCGCACCTGCGACCCGCCTGGATGATTCGTGCCGGCCTGTTCCTGTACGACCATCTGGGCAAACGGGAAAAACTCGCCGGTTCGAAAAGCCTGAAGTTCGGTCCCGATAGCGCGCTGAAAAGTGAAATCACCAAGGGCTTCGAATACTCCGACTGCTGGGTCGACGACGCACGGCTGGTGGTGCTGAACGCCATGGCCGCCCGGGAACAAGGCGCCCATATTCACACTCAGACCCGTTGCGTCAGCGCTCGTCGCGCCAAAGGCCTGTGGCACCTGCATCTGGAGCGCACCGATGGCAGTCTGTTTTCGATCCGCGCCAAGGCGCTGGTGAATGCCGCTGGCCCATGGGTCGCCAAGTTCATCCGCGACGACCTGAAGATGGAATCGCCCTACGGTATCCGCCTGATCCAGGGCAGCCACCTGATCGTGCCGAAGCTGTACGAAGGCGAGCACGCGCACATTCTGCAAAACGAAGATCAGCGCATCGTGTTCACCATTCCTTACCTGAACCATTTCACCCTGATCGGCACCACCGACCGCGAATACACGGGCGATCCGGCAAAGGTGGCGATCACTGAAGGCGAAACCGACTACCTGCTCAAAGTGGTCAATGCCCACTTCAAAAAGCAAATCAGCCGCGACGACATCCTGCACAGTTATTCCGGCGTGCGTCCGCTGTGCAACGACGAATCCGACAACCCGTCGGCCGTCACGCGCGATTACACCCTGGCGCTGTCGGGCAGTGGCGAAGAAGCACCGTTGTTGTCGGTATTCGGTGGCAAGCTGACCACCTACCGCAAACTGGCCGAATCGGCGCTTGCGCAACTGGCGCCGTACTTTGCGCAGATGAAGCCGAGCTGGACCGCCAACGCGACCTTGCCGGGCGGCGAAGACATGACCACCCCGCAAGCGCTGAGCGCGTTGATTCGCGACAAGTTCGACTGGGTCCCGACAGAAATTTCGCGCCGCTGGGCGACCACCTACGGCAGCCGTACCTGGCGTCTGCTCGAAGGCGTACAGAACCTCAGTGACATGGGCGAACACATCGGTGGCGGCCTCTACACCCGCGAAGTCGATTACTTGTGCAGTGAAGAGTGGGCCACCACCGCACACGACATCCTGTGGCGCCGCAGCAAGCTCGGGTTGTTCACCACGGCCGCGGAACAGGACAAGCTCAAGGATTACCTGAACAAGGTCGAGCAGCACCGCAGCAAGATCGAAGCAGCCTGATTGCACCGCTTGATACTGTAGGCGCGAGCATGCTCGCGAAAAACGCCAGGGCAACGCGGGGTATCCGGCCGAGCGCGTTATCGTTGACGTCCATCGCGAGCAGGCTCGCTCCTACAAGAGGCGCTGTCTCATATATCCCGCAAATCTGATTCATGGATGGGTTGGTCACGGTGGGTCGCACGCTGGTACTGCGCTGGCCAGATGGCTTTGCGTCCGCCGAGATCGTCATCCGCGTGCAGCGGCCAGTAAGGATCGCGCAACAACTCGCGGGCCAGGAAAATGATATCCGCCTGACAGGTGCGCAGAATGTGTTCGGCCTGAGCCGGCTCGGTGATCATTCCTACGGTGCCAGTCGCAATTTCAGCTTCCTTGCGAACGCGCTCGGCAAAGCGAGTCTGATAACCAGGCCCAGTGGGAATTTCCGCATTCGCCGCCGTGCCGCCGGACGAAACATCGATCAGGTCCACACCCAGCGCCTTGAGCCGCCGCGCCAGCTCGACGGTTTCATCGGGATTCCAGCCGTCCTCCACCCAGTCAGTGGCCGAAACCCGGACAAACAACGGCAACTCTTCGGGCCACACCGCGCGCACCGCTTCGGTGACTTGCAGCACCAGGCGGATGCGATTTTCGAATGATCCGCCGTATTGATCGCGCCGTTGATTACTCAAGGGCGAAAGAAACTGGTGCAACAGATAACCATGGGCCGCATGCACCTCGACCACTTTGAAACCGGCGATCAGCGCGCGCTTGGCCGAATCGACGAAGGCCTGAATGACGTTGGCGATTTCGCCGTCATCAAGCTGCCTGGGCTGAGTGTGCTGGGGGTCGAACGCGATCGGTGACGGGCCGACCGGAAGCCAGCCGCCCTCTTCGATCTTGACGCTGCCATGCTTGCCCAGCCACGGCCGATAGGTGCTGGCCTTTCGCCCTGCGTGCGCCAACTGGATACCCGCAACGGCGCCTTGGGCAGCAATGAAGCGGGTGATGCGTTGCAGTGGCTCGATTTGCTCATCGTTCCACAAACCAAGGTCTTGCGCGGTGATACGCCCGTCGGCCGTGACCGCCGTGGCTTCGGTGAACACCAGTCCGGCCCCGCCGATGGCACGGCTGCCGAGGTGGACCAGGTGCCAGTCATTGGCCAGGCCATCCACACTGGAATACTGGCACATCGGGGATACCGCGATGCGGTTGAGCAGGGTCAGTTGACGAAGGGTATAGGGTTCAAGCAGCAGACTCATGGGGCACCTCTCGAATCAGTGGTCAGGCTCCAGGGTTCTGTTTGAAAAGTCGACGAGTGACAGGAAATAGGTGCAGCACCCGCCCCCGCGGGCAAAAAATTCGACAAGACGTCACAAGGATTATCAAGCAGTGCTTAGAGCCTAGTCGACATCGCAGTAGGAGCGAGCTTGCTCGCGAAAAAACCAGAGGCGCCGATGGAGACCAGATTCAGCGCGTTATCGTTCACGACCATCGCGAGCAAGCTCGCTCCTACATGTATCGGCTCAACGCGGTTCGATGTGGGCAATCATCAGTTGAACGGTCTCGTTGCCGCGGAACTCGTTGACGTCGAGCTTGTAGGCCAGTTCCACCCACTTGATGGTCGGATTCGGCCAGATATCGCGGTCGACACCAAAGGCAATGCCATCGAGCTTGACCGAACCACATTCGCTTCTGAGCACCACCTTGAGGTGCCGTTCGCCGACGACGCGTTGCTCGACCAACTGAAACACCCCGTGAAACAGCGGCTCCGGAAAGTGTTGCCCCCAGGGACCGGCATGGCGCAGCGCGCGGGCCAGTTCCAGGTGAAACTCCTCGACCGCCAGGGTGCCGTCCGACAGCAGACGCCCGGTCAGGTCTTCTTCGCGCAATTGCCTGCGCACCTCAGCGTCAAAGGCCTCGGCGAACAGCGGAAAATTAGCTTCCGGCAGGGTCAGACCGGCGGCCATGGCATGGCCGCCATATTTGCTGATCAGGTTCGGATGCTGCGCCGCCACCACGCTCAGGGCATCGCGGATATGGAAGCCCTGGACCGAACGCCCCGAGCCCTTGAGCAGCCCGTCTCCCGCATCGGCAAAGGCGATGGTCGGACGGAAATAGCGCTCTTTCATGCGCGATGCGAGGATGCCGATGACGCCCTGGTGCCACTCGGGATCGAACAGACACAGACCAAATGGCATGGAATCCACCGGCAAATCCTTGAGCTGGGCCAGCGCTTCACGCTGCATGCCCTGCTCGATGGATTTGCGGTCCTGGTTCATGCCGTCCAGCTGAGCGGCCATCTCGCGGGCCAGCGCCGCATCCTCGGTCAGCAGGCATTCGATGCCCAGGCTCATGTCATCCAGGCGCCCCGCTGCGTTCAGGCGCGGGCCGACAATGAATCCCAGGTCGGTGGAGGTGATGCGCGCCGGCTCACGCTTGGCCACTTCGAGGATCGCCTTGATGCCCGGCCGCGCACGTCCGGCGCGAATCCGCTCGAGGCCCTGGTGCACCAGAATCCGGTTGTTGGCATCCAGCGGCACCACGTCAGCCACGCTGCCCAACGCCACGAGGTCGAGCAATTCGCCGATGTTCGGCTGCGGCTTGTTCTCGTACCAGCCCAGGCTGCGCAAGCGCGCGCGCAGGGCCATCAGCACATAGAAAATCACCCCGACACCGGCCAGCGCCTTGCTCGGAAACTCACAACCTGGCTGGTTCGGGTTGACGATGGCGTCGGCCTGGGGCAATTCATCACCGGGCAAGTGGTGGTCGGTGACCAGCACCTTGAGGCCAGCCTTTTTCGCTGCGGCCACACCTTCGACACTGGAAATACCGTTGTCCACGGTGATCAACAGCTGTGGCTGACGCTCCAGCGCCACGGCGACGATCTCCGGTGTCAGGCCGTAACCGTAGTCAAAACGGTTGGGCACCAGGTAATCGACATGGGCCGCGCCCAGCAGGCGCAGACCCAGGGTGCCCACGGTGCTGGCCGTCGCGCCATCGGCGTCGAAATCGCCGACGATCAGAATCCGTTGCCGCTGTTCAAGCGCGGTCACCAGCAGGTCCACGGCAGCATCAATGCCCTTGAGCTGCTGGAACGGAATCAGCCGCGCCAGACTCTTGTCCAGCTCGACTGCGGATTGCACGCCCCGCGCGGCGTAGAGTCGGGTCAGCAGGGGTGGAATATCACCCAGCAATGGCAAGGGGTCGGGCAACAGGCGAGATTCGATGCGCATGGGGTGACAGGAGTTTCTCTTCAGTACGTGGGATAAAAATGCATGACGCGGTCCGGCGGCGACTGATCAGCCGCGTTCGCCGGCCAGCCACTGCAACTGGACTTCATGCTGGCCACGATCGTCAGTGACGAAAATCGTCCCTTCACTGATCATCACGTCCCACTTGATAACGCGAGGCATGTCCTTGGCCAGGGTTTCCAGAACTTCCTGGGGCACGGCGGCGATGTTGACGTTTTTCAGGTTTTTGATCGCCGGGATCACCTTGCCTTCCCAGACGCGCAAGCTGCCGTAGGCCAGCAGGCTGGTGCGTTCGGTGCGACGCGAACACCAGGTCAGGCGCTCGGCATCCGGTTGGCCGACTTCGATCCAGTGCAGGACACGGTCATCCAGGCTTTTTTCCCACAAGGCCGGTTCATCCACTTCTGAAAGACCACGGCCAAAGGACAGCTGCTCGTTGTACCAGAGGGCATAGGCCAGCAGGCGCACCGTCATACGCTCTTCGGTTTCCGAAGGGTGACGGGCGATGGTCTGCTTGACGCTCTCGTAGACGCTGCGGTCGAGGTCGGTGAGGTTCAGTTCAAACTTGTAGGTCGTGGACGGCTGGGCCATGAACGGGCTTCTTGATACGAGGAAAGTCGGCAAGTCTAACCGATGCGGCAGGCAATCAACGAATAGAAGGCGATCTACCTTGAGCGCCTGACAGTCGGCTATGTTAAAAGTCTGTATTCGCTCAGTCTTTTGTCCTACAGGATTTAGTATGCCGCTCACCGACAAACCGCTCTCGGGTCTGAAAGTCATCGAATTGGGCACCTTGATTGCCGGTCCGTTTGCCTCGCGCATCTGCGCCGAATTCGGTGCCGATGTGGTCAAGATCGAGTCTCCGGACGGTGGCGATCCGCTGCGCAAGTGGCGCAAGTTGTACGAAGGGACTTCGCTGTGGTGGTTCGTTCAGGCGCGCAACAAAAAGTCGCTGACGCTCAACCTCAAACATCCGGATGGCCTGGCGATTCTGAAAAAGCTGCTCAGTGAAGCGGACATCCTGATCGAAAACTTCCGCCCCGGCGTGCTGGAAAAACTCGGTCTGGGCTGGGAGGTCTTGCACGCGCTGAACCCGAAACTGGTGATGGTGCGACTCTCGGGCTTCGGTCAGACCGGTCCGATGAAGGATCAGCCGGGGTTTGGAGCGGTCGGTGAATCCATGGGGGGCCTGCGTTACATCACCGGGTTCGAAGACCGGCCGCCGGTGCGTACCGGGATCTCCATTGGTGATTCGATCGCTGCCCTCTGGGGCGTGATTGGTGCGCTGATGGCCCTGCGTCACCGCGAGGTCAATGGCGGCCAGGGGCAAGTGGTGGATGTGGCGCTGTATGAAGCGATTTTCGCCATGATGGAAAGCATGGTCCCGGAATTTGATGTTTTCGGCTTTATTCGCGAACGCACCGGCAACATCATGCCCGGTATTACCCCCTCCTCGATCCACACCAGCGCCGACGGCAAACATGTGCAGATCGGCGCCAATGGCGATGCGATCTTCAAGCGTTTCATGCTGATCATCGGTCGCGAAGACCTGGCCAATGACCCGACCCTGGCCAGCAACGATGGGCGCGACAGCCGCCGCGACGAGCTCTACGGGGTGATCGATCGCTGGGTCAATTCGTTGCCGCTGGACACGGTCATAGAGCGCTTGAACCAGGCCGATGTGCCCGCCAGCCGGATCTTCAGCGCCGAAGACATGTTCAGCGACCCGCAATACCTGGCCCGGGAAATGTTCCTGCAGGCCAAGCTTCCTGATGGCAAAGACTTCAAGATGCCGGGGATTGTGCCGAAACTCTCAGAGACACCCGGTGAATGTGAATGGGTCGGGCCGCAACTGGGTGAGCATAACGCACAGGTACTCCAGGAACTTGGCTATGACGCGTCGCAGATCGCACAGCTGCGCAAAGACGGGGCCATCTGAGCTGAAGCGTCTGCTGGCGCGGTCAATCAAGCACTGCCTGCCACTGAACAGGCGGGTGTTGTTTGCGTTGGTGAGCATGTGGCTGATCAGCGGACTGACCTTGCCAATGCTGGCACAGGCCGGGGAATCCCTGGTCTGGCTGAAGCGGGACCTGCCGCCACTGTTCATTTTCGAAGGGCCGGACAAGAATCAGGGTGTCATCGATCAGCTGTTGCGGCAGCTAATCGCCAGCATGCCCCAGTACCAGCACAGCGTAAAGAAGGTCAATCGTGCCCGCGGACTGCAAATGCTCCGCGAATCGGCGCTCACGTGCGATGCAGCGCTGAATTGGAGCAAGGAGCGCGATAACTGGATCGCGTTTTCCGTTCCGGTCTTCCGCGCCATGAGCAACGGCTTGGCCGTACGCCGTGGCGATCGGGAGGTGTTGACGCCTTTCATCAAGGACGGAGAGGTGGATCTGGCGGCCCTGCTGGCCACTGGCAGCGTAACGCTGGGGATTGTTGCCGAACGCAACTACGGCGAGTTTATCGATGCACTGCTCAAGCAAGCCTCCCCTCAAGCACTGACCCTGCACTACGGCAACGACGCGCTGGGTAGCCTGCTTCAGATGCAACGCCTCGGGCGCCTGCACCTGTTGCTGGGCTACCGACCGGAGATCCGCTACCAGGCTCAGCGACAAGGGATCGACGAGGATGAATTGCAGTTCTATCCGATTCGCGGCACCGGCAAGTACCTGTCCGGCTACATCGGCTGTACCGACACGCCCCAAGGCCGACAGGCAATCATCGAGATCAATCAACTACTGCACAACCTGCCTCGCGATGAACTGAGCGAGGCCTACGCCGCCTGGCTCGACCCGGAAAGTCGCAGCGAGTATCTGCAGGCGTCCAAGGCATTTTTTGAGCTGCAGGCCGGGCACTGACAACCACCCGACAAAAAGAAACCCCGAGAAGTGGGGAGACGACTCGGGGTTAAACGTGGCCTATCTATAGACCATTGGCAGCAAGCTACAAGCACCGGAGCACAATGCTTGATCCTGCTGTTAAAAGATCTGACTGATCCGGGCGCAGGAAGGTTCCCACAAAAAACAATTTCAATTCCGGCGGGCCAGCAACTTGTCTTGAGCTGCATGGCGCAATGCCGCAATGACACAGGGCTCCAGCCGTCCTTCCGCAATCAGCACATCGCGATGCAAACCGTCGACCACATCCGTGAGCAGACGTTTATCACTCAATTGGGCCTGGTTGAACTCGCGTTCGACCACAACGGCACCCATCGTATTCGTCAATGACACCCGGCATTCACCATGAATACCCGACGGGGTCAGCGTCACCTGGTACGGGCTCAGAGCCTCACCGAGCAAGAGACTGATACTTTCCATCTCGATCACCACTCAATAGTCCGAAACAAAGTGCCTGGGGTATCTCTACAGTAAATGACCGCTGGCCCGAGAAGAAAGTTCTGAAAACCGATTGCCGGGAAGCTGAGCCTCCCGTCGATAGAGCATGCATGCCAAAGATGACAGAGAAAAAACAAGCGCATCACGCCCGTCGGATGCGCTGGTCGATATCAGTCCAGCCCCCGAGCAAACCTCGCAGTTGGCCGTCCGAACTGTAAAACGGCACCGTCCATTGATAGATGTCCCTGAGGCCATTCATGAACAGCAATTGCCGCTCACTGAAGTGCGACTTGCGATTAGCCAGTTGAGCCATGAACTCGGTGTGCAGCAGCTCAGCAGTCGCTTTGGGCAACACATCGAGTTCAATCAGTTGGCGCCCCTGCATTTGATCGAAACGGGTCGACAACCTCTCCTCATAGCTTTTATTGCACAGGATCAAACGCCCTTGCAGATCCCGGACGAAAATCGGATCAGGCATGGCGTCGATCAACGCGTGCTGGAACGCAAGCTGATCACTGAGGCTTTTCTCGGCCTGTGCCCGTTGCTGGACCAATGCTGCCAAGCGGCGGTTCCAGAGTAAGGACAGCAACCCGAAGAGGCCGGCGATAACGACTCCCCAGCAGCCCCACTCGGCAATCCGTTGACCGACGGTACGTACTGGCGCTGGTGTTGTCCCATTGAACCATTTCTGGCGAATGGCACGTAATTCGGCGGGAGGAAACGCCTCAAGCGCCTTGTTGAGGATGCTCAGCAACTGCGGCTGACCTTGACGCACTGCCAGGTAGTCCGGGTCCCACTTGCCCTCGACGATATGGCCCACCTGAAGCAATCCCGAGGGAAAAAGTTGAGCACCGATCTCGTTTTCGATAGTTGCATGGGCCAGCCCGCTTTCGACCCACGCGCGGGCCTCGGCGCTGGTCTTGACAGAGCGCAACTCAATGGCTGGATATTCGCGACGAATCAAGGCCTCCAGGGCGTGGCGGGCCGGCAACACCAACACTCTTTTTGCCAACTGCTGCAGCGATTGCACTGGCGGCTCCCCAGCCCGACCGACGAACACCCAGCCAGCGCCACCAAACGCATAGCTGAAGTCCAGAAACGCTTTGCGTTCATCATTCATCGAGAGCGTGGTGCTCATGTCCGCAGCCCCCCTCTCCAGACTTTCAAGCATCTGATCGATCGAAAAGGACTCGACATGAACAAACTGCAAACCGGTCATGGCGCTGATGCGATCAAGCATATCCCTGTTCAAGCCACTCCAATGGCCATGCTCGTCCTTGAACAGGTACAGCGGGTATTCCAGTGATGCGACGATGACGCGCGGATGCTCGGTAATCCATTTCAGCTCTTGAGCGTCCAGCCTGATCGTCTTCACGGGCTCAGGAACCACCGAATGAGAGGCCAGCCCCCATTGGGAGAAAACCAGGGCGCCGAGCAACAACAGCCAGCATGGGGCTGACCTTGACCTTCTGAAAAACAGCATTGCCACTTCCTTGATGATCAGCTCGCCCGTCCTTCATGGGCGACTCTTCCCGGCAAGTGTGGCATGCAGAAACAAGAAAGCCCGTCAGGAGACGGGCTTCAATTTGTGACAGCTTTTGCCGTTACAAAGGCTTGCCACGGTTGCCATGCTGACTGACAAAGGCCTGTACGGCTTTCAAGTCATTCGGCAACACGGTGCACCGCTCATCTCGCTCAAACAAATCAGAAAGATGTGCGGGGAGTTCGAGTGCTTTTCCTACACCGGCTTTTTCCACGGCGTCCGGGAATTTGACCGGGTGGGCGGTGCCCAGGATCACCATCGGAATATCCAGGCTACGACGGCATTCCCGTGCGGCCTTCACGCCGATGGCGGTGTGCGGATCCAGCACTTCACCGGTCTGCTCATAGACTTCGGCGATGGTTTCGCAGGTTTGTGCATCATCCACTGCCAGCGAATCGAACAGTTTGCGTGCTTCGGTCCAGCGCTCCTGCTCGACGCTGAAACCGCCACCTTGCTTGAAGCTGTCCATCAACCCGGCGATCGCCGCACCGTTGCGACCGTGCAGGTCGAACAGCAGACGCTCGAAGTTCGACGACACCATGATGTCCATGGAAGGCGACAGAGTGGCGTGCAGGGTTTCCTTGACGTACTGATTGCCGCTCATGAAGCGGTGCAGGATGTCGTTGCGATTGGTGGCGACGATCAACTGGTTGATCGGCAGGCCCATGTTGCGCGCCAGGTAGCCAGCGAAGATGTCGCCGAAGTTGCCGGTCGGCACCGAGAACGACACCGAACGCGCCGGGCCACCCAACTGCAGCGCAGCGTGGAAGTAGTAAACGATCTGGGCCATGATTCGCGCCCAGTTGATCGAGTTCACCGCCACCAGGCGAGTGCCCTTCAGGAAACCCTGGTCGGCGAAGCTCGCCTTGACCATTTCCTGGCAGTCATCGAAGTTGCCTTCGATCGCAATGTTGTGGATGTTCTCGCCGAAGATGGTGGTCATCTGCCGACGCTGCACTTCCGAAACACGGTTGTGCGGGTGCAGGATGAAGATATCGACGTTTTCGCAGTGCTTGCAGCCTTCGATGGCGGCCGAGCCGGTATCACCGGAGGTCGCACCAACGATCACCACACGCTCGCCACGTTTTTCCAGCACGTAGTCGAGCAGGCGACCGAGCAGTTGCAGGGCGAAGTCCTTGAACGCCAGGGTCGGGCCGTGGAACAGCTCCAGCACCCATTCGTTACCGTTCAACTGACGCAGCGGCGCAACGGCGCTGTGGGCGAACACACCGTAGGTTTCTTCGAGGATCTTTTTGAAATCGGCGTCCGGAATGCTGCCGGTGACAAACGGGCGCATGACCCGGAACGCCAGCTCGTGATACGGCAGACCTGCCCAGGAAGCGATTTCTTCCTGGGTGAAACGTGGCAGGTTTTCCGGGACGTACAGACCGCCGTCGGTGGCCAGACCGGCCAGCAGGACGTCTTCGAAATTCAGGGCCGGTGCCTGGCCGCGGGTACTGATGTAACGCATGACTGACTCCAATGGACAGTGTTCGTAAACCCGGGCTCAACCCGTGAGCCCGGTGAACGATAACGGCTTAGTTCAGGTGCTCGACACGGATCCGTACGACAGGACCCACAACGCCAGCCAAGGCTTCCAGGGCGGTGATCGCGTCGTTGATGTGCTGCTCCAGCACACGGTGGGTCAGCAGGATCATCGGCACCAGGCCGTCGTGTTCTTCGACTTCCTTCTGCATGATCGATTCGATGTTGATACCGCGCTCCGACAGGATGCTCGCGACTTGCGCCAGCACGCCCGGATGGTCCTTGGCCTGAATGCGCAGGTAGTAGGCGCTTTCGCAGGCTTCGATCGGCAGGATCGGGTGCGCCGACAGCGAATCCGGCTGGAAGGCCAGGTGCGGCACGCGGTTTTCCGGATCGGAAGTCATGGCGCGAACGACATCCACCAGGTCGGCAATGACCGACGAAGCCGTCGGTTCCATGCCGGCGCCGGCACCGTAGAACAGGGTCGAGCCGGCAGCATCACCGTTGACCATGACCGCGTTCATCACGCCGTTGACGTTGGCGATCAAACGATCGGCCGGGATCAGCGTCGGGTGTACGCGCAGCTCAATACCGGCCGCGGTGCTGCGCGCCACGCCCAGATGCTTGATGCGATAGCCCAGCGCTTCGGCATAGTTCACGTCAGCGGTGGTCAGCTTGGTGATGCCTTCGGTGTAGGCCTTGTCGAATTGCAGCGGGATACCGAAGGCGATGGACGCCAGGATCGTCAGCTTGTGCGCCGCGTCGATGCCTTCAACGTCGAAGGTCGGATCGGCTTCGGCATAACCCAGAGCTTGCGCCTCGGCCAGCACGTCTTCGAAGGTGCGACCCTTTTCGCGCATCTCGGTCAGGATAAAGTTACCGGTGCCGTTGATGATCCCGGCCACCCAGTTGATACGGTTGGCCGACAGGCCTTCACGGATCGCCTTGATCACCGGGATGCCACCCGCCACGGCTGCTTCGAACGCAACGATCACGCCCTTTTCGCGAGCCTTGGCGAAAATTTCGTTACCGTGAACGGCGATAAGCGCCTTGTTCGCGGTGACCACATGCTTGCCATTCTCGATGGCCTTGAGTACCAGCTCACGGGCAACGGTGTAGCCGCCCATCAGCTCTATAACGATGTCGATCTCAGGGTTCGTGGCCACTTCGAAGACATCGTTGGTAATCGCAATACCGGTCGTTTGGAACTGAGGCTTTGGCGTGCGCATGGCAATTTGTGCCACTTCGATTTCACGCCCGGCACGACGAGCAATTTCCTCGGCGTTGCGCTGAAGTACGTTGAAGGTACCGCCACCGACGGTTCCTAACCCACAGATGCCTACTTTGACCGGTTTCACTGTGAACTCCCCATAAAACGGCCGACTCAAGGCCGGCCGTGAAAACAACCGCATGCTCGCGGCTCTCTATTGATGGCCCGGCGAATGCTGCTGCCGGACCATGATCGTCAATGGCTGACCGTGACGATGTGAATTTACTTCGCGCCCAACGCCAGTTTGGCGACTTGTGGCGCAGGCTGGTAGCCCGGAATGACCTGACCGTCGGCCAAAACGATGGCCGGCGTACCGTTCACGCCAATCGACTGGCCGAGGGCGAACTGTTTGGAAACCGGGTTATCGCACTTGGCGGCCTTGATTTCCTTGCCGTCGACCATCTTGTCCATGGCCGCTTTCTTGTCTTTCGAGCACCAAACCGCTTGCAACTGTTCGTCACCCGGCGAGCCCAGGCCCTGGCGCGGGAACGCAACATAACGCACTTCGATGCCGCGCTTGTTCAGCTCAGGCACTTCTGCGTGCAGTTTGTGGCAGTACGGGCAGGTGGTGTCGGTGAACACGGTGATGTGCGACTTGGTTTCGCCAATGGCCGGGTAAACCACGGTTTCAGCGACCGGAATCTCATTGATCAACTTGGAGATACCCAGGCGCTCGGTCTTCTCGGTCAGGTTGACCGGTTTGCCATCCTTGAGCTGGAACAGGTAGCCCTGAACCACGTACTGGCCGTCGGCACTGGCATACAGCACGCGGCTGCCCTTCAATTTGACTTCGTACAAGCCCGGCAGCGGGCTGGCGGTGATGCTTTCTACCGGCACTTCGAGCTGGAGGTTTTCCAGGCTTTTACGGATGGCTTTGTCGGCCGCGTCATCGGCGACGGCAAAGGTGCTGACCAACGCAATGGCGGCGGCAGCGAAAATCTGGGTCAGACGCATGAGAACTCCTGAAGGCGGACAAATGGGACGATCAGAACGCCCGTGCCGAAACACCGGGTCATAACCGCCCATCGTGCAAACCGACAAAGCCTACCACATAAGGCAACGGTGTCCGACTCCCGGTGATGCAAGGCTTTGACGACTGCTTTCTGTGGGAGCGTGCTTGCTCGCGATCGCGGCCAGTCTGGCGCCATTAATGTTGAAGTTCAGGCCTCATCGCAAGCAAGCTCGCTCCCACAGGACTTTCGCTAGCCTCTAGGATGGTGCTTGGCGTGCAAGTCCTGCAACCGCGCCCGGGCAACATGGGTATAGATCTGGGTGGTCGACAAATCGCTGTGCCCCAGCAGCATCTGCACCACCCGAAGGTCGGCACCGTGGTTGAGCAAGTGTGTGGCGAAAGCATGTCGCAATGTGTGCGGCGACAGCGACTTGCCGATTCCCGCGACTTTCGCCTGATGCTTGATCCGATGCCAGAACGTCTGGCGGGTCATCTGCTCGCCGCGCTGACTGGGGAACAAGACATCGCTGGGACGCCCGCCAAGCAGCTCGCCGCGCCCATCGCGCATGTAGCGCTCGACCCAGACAATCGCCTCCTCACCCATCGGCACCAGTCGCTCCTTGCTGCCTTTGCCCATCACTCGCAAGACGCCTTGGCGCAGATTGACCTGCTCCAGCGTCAGGCTGATCAGTTCCGTCACCCGAAGGCCGCAGGCATAAAGCACTTCCAGCATGGCGCGGTCGCGCTGTCCGATGGCTTCGCTCAAATCAGGCGCCTTCAACAGTGCTTCTACATCGGCCTCCGACAAGGATTTGGGCAGCGGCCTGCCGAGTTGCGGCATATCGATGCGAAGTGTCGGGTCAACGGCGATCAGCTTTTCCCGCAGCAAATAGCGATAGAAGCCACGCACGCCAGAGAGAAATCGCGCGGTTGAACGAGGTTTGTAGTTTTGCTCCACACGCCACGCCAGGTGGTCGAGGATCAACTCGCGTCCGGCGTTGGCCAACTCCAGCCCTTTCTCCTGCAACCAGCCGTTGAACAGGGCCAGATCACTGCGATAGGCATCGCGGGTGTTATCGGAAAGCCCCTTCTCCAACCACAGTGCGTCGAGGAACTGGTCTATCAATGGATGTTCGATGGCAGGCATGGGCACTCAAAACACACGGCGTTGAAACGGCGCGTAAAAATTCAGGAAGACGGTAGAAACGGTCGCTAGTCTTTCATAGCCAGCCACAGCAAGAAACAGGGAGCTTGAATGAGTGGACAGCAGATTGTGTTGGCATTCTGGCCGGTCCCGTTTTGCACTACTGCGCCCGCGCGCGCATCGCGCAAGGTTCTGCTGCAACCGGACAGTCGAGTGGACTCTGCTGACGTTGATTCAGCCCTGGGCAGGGCAGGCTCGACAGCACGGGGATCTGCTCAAGCGTCGCTAAATCACAGGCAACAAAAAAGCAGCCCGTAGGCTGCTTTTTTTCTGCATCGGAAGCTGGACTTAAGCCAGTTTTTCCTTGATGCGAGCTGCTTTACCGGACAGGTCACGCAGGTAGTACAGCTTGGCTTTACGTACGTCACCGCGACGCTTAACGGCCATGCTGTCGATTTGCGGGCTGTAGGTCTGGAAAGTACGCTCTACGCCAACACCGTTGGAGATTTTACGAACGGTGAATGCACTGTTTACGCCGCGGTTACGCTTGGCGATAACAACGCCTTCGAACGCTTGCAGACGCGAACGGTCGCCTTCCTTCACTTTCACCTGAACGACAATGGTGTCGCCCGGGGCAAAGGTAGGGATCTCTTTGGTCATCTGCTCTGCTTCGAGTGCAAGGATGATTTTGTTAGTCATGCTGTGCTCCTAAGGTAAATCGTCGGATCTACCATCGATACGTTGTTAACTATCGTCCCGCTCGCGGATATATTCCTCGAGCAGCTTCTTCTCTTCTCCAGAAAGCGAGCGGCTTTCCAGAAGATCGGCGCGTCGTTCATAGGTCCGACCAAGGGACTGCTGTAAACGCCAACGCCGGATGTGCGCGTGATTGCCACTTAGCAATACGTCGGGAACACGCTGATCCGCATACACCTCCGGTCGGGTGTAGTGCGGGCAATCCAGCAAACCATCCGTAAAGGAATCTTCCTCGGCGGAGTCCGCATGCCCTAAAGCTCCAGGCAGCAGTCGTGTAACCGCATCGATCAGGACCATCGCCGGCAGCTCACCGCCAGACAGTACATAGTCGCCAATCGACCACTCTTCATCGACATGAGCATCAATAAAACGCTCGTCAATGCCTTCATAGCGGCCGGCAATCAGGATCAATGCATCCAGATTCGCCAACTCGCGTACCGCCGACTGAGTCAGTTGACGGCCTTGGGGCGACAGGTAAATAACCTTCGCGCCCTCCCCGGCGGCGGCTTTGGCTTGAACCAGAGCGTCTTCCAGGGGCTTGATCTTCATCACCATGCCCGGACCACCGCCAAATGGGCGATCATCCACAGTGTGATGTCGATCCGTCGTGTAGTCTCGCGGATTCCAACAGGTGAGCTGCAAGAGCCCCTGTTTCACCGCACGACTGGTGATGCCGTACTCGCTGATGGCGGAGAACATCTCGGGAAACAAACTGATCACTTCTACGCGCAAGTTAGCCACGCTTAGAAATCCGCGTCCCAATCCACCTTCATCTCGCCCGCGGCCAGGTCGATTGCCAACACGCATTGCTCGGTATAGGGCAACAGGCGTTCGCGATCATCCAGGCTGCCAGCGCAAGGCTTGACCACCATTACATCATTCGAGCCGGTCTCTAGCAGGTGATCGATCTTCCCGAACAGTTGTCCGAGGGTGTCGATAACCTTGAGACCTTCCAACTGGTACCAGTAGTACTCGCCGTCGGTCAGTTCAGGGAACAGGTTGCGCGGCACGCAGATCTCATAACCGGCCAGAAGACGAGCTTCCTCACGATCATCGAGACCCTTGAGCTTTGCGACCAGGAACTTGTCGTTCCCGCGTCCGCTGACCAGCTCTACCTGCTTTACATTGCCGTCACGCTTGAGCGTCCAGGTTTTGTAATCCAGCAGGTTCTTAATCGGATCAGTAAAGGAATACACCTTCACTTCGCCGCGAACGCCGTGAACCGAGTAAATCTTGCCGATAACGATCAAATCATCAGCAACAGCTGGCGTCGCGTTCATATTGCTCAGGCCGCAGCCTTAGCAGATTCCTTCAACAACTGAGCAACGCGCTCAGAAGGTTGTGCACCAACGCTCAGCCAGTAGGCTACGCGCTCTTGGTTCACGGACAGACGGACTTCTTGACCACGAGCAACAGGGTTGAAGAAACCAACCTGTTCCTTGTGCGAACCGTCGCGCGGGTTGCGGCTGTCGGTTACGGTCAAGTGGTAAAACGGGCGCTTTTTGGAGCCGCCAAGGGCAAGACGGATTGTTAGCATGTGAACATCGTTCCTGTAGTCGGTGCTGCAAATCTAAATGCACAGCGGGCATGGGTGCCCGAAAGGCCGCATATTCTAAGGAATATCCGGACTTTTGCAAATGCCTTTTTCCGGCACCTATCAAAGTGCCATTCAGATCTGCCATAGAGCCGTCGTTGAAAACGGCCGGTCAGCTCCCGCCAAATGCGGGTTTGCTGGAGATCCCGCGTCCCTGCGGGGTCTGCGCCGGTGCGACGACCGGCGCGGATTCTGGTGCTCTGTTACGCCAATACGCTCAGTTTTGGCGTGACAGGGCACTAAATTTTCGGCATGCCGCCGCCGGGCAACATACCGCCCATGCCGCGCATCATTTTGGCCATCCCGCCTTTCGCGGAGAATTTCTTCATCATCTTCTGCATCTGCTTGTGCTGCTTGATCAAGCGACCGATGTCCTGCACTTGCGTGCCGGAACCCATGGCGATACGACGCTTGCGCGAACCGCTGATCAGCTCAGGGTCACGGCGCTCGGCCGGGGTCATGGAGTTGATGATGGCTTCCATCTGCTTGAATTGCTTCTCTGCCGCGCTCTGGGCGTTGCCCATCTGCGCCAGGTTCACGCCGCCCATGTTCGGCAGCTTGTCCATGAGGCCGCCGAGGCCGCCCATGTTTTTCATCTGTTGCAGCTGATCACGGAAGTCTTCGAGGTCGAAACCCTTGCCCTTCTTCAGCTTCTTGGCCAGCTTGTCGGCCTTGTCCTTGTCGAGGGTCGCTTCTGCCTGTTCGATCAGGCTGAGCACGTCACCCATGCCGAGGATCCGCGAGGCGATACGCTCAGGGTGGAACGGATCGAGCGCTTCGCTCTTCTCGCCCATACCGATGAACTTGATCGGCTTGCCGGTGATGGCGCGCACCGAAAGGGCCGCACCGCCACGGGCGTCACCGTCGACCTTGGTCAGGATCACACCGGTCAATGGCAGCGCATCGCCGAAGGCCTTGGCCGTGTTGGCGGCATCCTGGCCGGTCATGGCGTCGACCACGAACAGGGTCTCGACCGGGTTGATCGCGGCATGCAGCGCCTTGATCTCGCCCATCATCTCTTCATCGATGTGCAGGCGACCGGCGGTATCGACGATCACCACGTCGATGAATTTGAGTTTTGCTTCTTTAATAGCGGCTTGCGCGATCGCGACCGGCTTCTGGCTCAGGTCGGAAGGAAAGAAGGTAACGCCGACTTCGCCCGCGAGCATTTCCAGCTGTTTGATCGCCGCAGGACGGTAAACGTCCGCAGACACGACCATGACCGACTTCTTCTTGCGCTCTTTAAGGAAGCGCGCGAGCTTGCCGGCGGTGGTGGTTTTACCAGCGCCCTGCAAACCGGCCATCAGGATCACGGCAGGTGGAACGGCGCTCAGGTTCAGGTCTTCGTTGGCCGCGCCCATCAGGCTTTCGAGTTCGGCCTGGACGATTTTCACGAAGGCCTGGCCCGGCGTCAGGCTGCGCGACACCTCGGTACCGACAGCGCGTTCCTTGACCGAGTTGACGAAGTCTTTGACCACCGGCAAGGCGACGTCGGCTTCGAGCAACGCCATGCGCACTTCACGCAGGGTGTCTTTGATGTTGTCTTCGGTCAGCTTGGCCTTGCCGGTGACATGGCGCAGCGTCTGCGAGAGACGGTCGGTTAAGTTTTCAAACATTGCGCGATCCTTTCAGGCCCTGTGTAGACCGGGATAGTGGCGGCCCGTACCGGACTAAAACGTGTACTCGGCGAGCCTGCGGCGTGGGCAGGTCGCGGATTATAGCGAAGACTGCGTCTGGCGGACACCTCGCACTTTCGTGCCGTGTGGGTTCTATGCCAAACTCATCGGCTTTCGGGCTTGCCTAACAGGACTTATGCTCCCTTTGTCACCCAGCTTGCTAACCACTCTCGCCGCCGCCTGCTTGTATGCCGCTGCGACTTTCTATCAGGGCACTCGCCTGGCCAACGGCGCCAAGGCGAACAAACGGCTGCTCGTCACGCTCGGCGTGCTGGCGGTACTGGCCCATGGCGCCAGCCTGGTCACTCATCTGCTGACGCCAATCGGGCTGGGGCTGGACTTTTTCAGCGCCGCCAGCCTGATCGCTGCGGCTGTCATAGCACTGACCCTGCTCGCCTGCTCACGCATACCGGTGGAAAACCTGCTGGTGCTGTTGTTCCCACTGGGGGCCGCGACGGCGCTTCTGGCACAGTTTGCGCCCGCTGGTACCGTGCAGATCATTGACGAAGCACCGGGCATCCTCGCTCACATCCTGCTGTCGATCCTCGCCTACGGCATGTTTACCATTGCGGTGTTCCAGGCTTTGCTGTTGCTGGTTCAGGACCATCAACTCAAGCACAAACACCCCTCGGGGCTGATCAAGAACTTCCCGCCGCTGCAAACCATGGAAAGCCTGCTGTTCGGCTTCCTCTGGGCCGGCTGGACCCTGCTGTCCCTGTCGCTGATCTCGGGCTGGCTGTTCGTCGAAAACCTTTTCGCCCAGCATCTGGTGCACAAAACCTTGCTGGCCTGCCTGGCCTGGATCGTCTTCAGCGTACTGCTCTGGGGTCGTAACCGCCTCGGCTGGCGCGGACACAAGGCCATTCGCTGGACCCTTGCCGGTTTCTGCCTGCTGATGCTGGCGTATTTCGGCAGCAAGCTGGTTCGTGAATACATCCTGCACATCTGACGGGCGGCATAAATGGACGACTTGCCCATAGGGCCGATGCTCGCAGTAGTGGCCCTGCTGATTTTATGGTCGGGGCTGTTCACCGCCATTGAAGCCGCTCACCAGCACGTACTGGCCAAGCGCATCGCCTCACGTTCAAGCGACAAACCGCTGACCAGGCTGAGCTTTCCGCTCAACAGCCTGATCTTGTGCAACACCCTGTGCCGCACGCTGGTGGTGGTTATCTGTACACTGCTGGCCCTTTTCACCTGGGCCGAAAAGGGGCCCTGGGTCGCGTGCCTCGGCGCGAGCGCCATCTTGCTGGTGTTCGCCGACTACCTGCCACGCGCCCTCGCCGCCCGCCATCCGGATGCGATTCTGGCACTGGGCAACAACCTGCTTCGCATCCCGCTGAAGCTCATCTACCCGGCGGCATGGCTGCTCAACGCCACCAGCCAATTGCTGCTCAGACCGCTCGAGCGCAAAGCCAAGGTGGTGCAACAGAGCGAAGACGAACCACCGAAAGCCCAGTACGACGATCGCGAACCCGCCATCTGCCGCCCGCACTCGCTGCCTGGCATCCATGCGCTGGACAACATCACGGTCAACGACATTCTGGTTCCGCGCAGTGAAGTCGACGGGATCAACCTCGACGATCCGATCGAGGAAATCATCGAGCAACTGCGCCACAACAAGCGCACCCGCCTGCCGGTGTTCCACAGTGATATCAATCAGGTCGAAGCCGTGCTCAACACCCGGCAAATCGGCCACCTGCTACCCGACGCGAGCCTGACCCTGGAAGCGCTGCTGGCTGCCAGTCGCGAACCGTACTTCGTGCCTGAAAGCACTCCGCTGCAACTGCAACTGCTGAATTTCCACAAACAGCAACGCCGCCTGGGCATGGTGGTCGACGAGTACGGCGAAGTGCTCGGCATCGTGACCCTGGAAGACATTCTCGAAGAAATCGTCGGCGAGTTCGAAAGCCAGCAAAGCCTGAACAACCCGCACATCCACCCCCAGGCCGATGGCCGCTTGGTGATCGACGGCGCAGCGTCGATTCGCGAACTGAACAAGAGCCTTGGCTGGCACCTGCCAAGCGATGGCCCGAAGACCTTGAACGGCCTGGTGACCGAAGCGCTGGAAACGATTCCCGAGAGCGCGGTATGCCTGAAGATCGGTCGTTATCGCCTGGAAATCCTCGAGACCGAGGACAATCGGGTGACTCGGGTACTGATCTGGCAGACCACCCCGATGCCGGTGGTTATCTAGGATTCAGCGCAACTTCCCCACAAAAAACCGCGAAAACCCGGCCACTTGTTAGATCGTTAGCCACCTTCCTATAATCGAGCCGCTTACCCAAGCCTCGCTACACCCGTGCTACCCGCACCCCGCTCCAAACCCACATCCCTGGGTATCAACCATAATAATTCGCTCCACTGGGGCACATGACTGTCAGGGATAACCGCATGACGACCAGCACGACTTACAGCGACTCCACACCCGCGCAACCGACGAACTCCGCCACCCGCGTGGCCACAGCGAGTTTCATCGGCACCGCCATCGAGTTCTACGATTTCTACGTCTATGCCACCGCAGCCGCGCTGGTGATCGGCCCGGTATTCTTTCCGCAGACATCCGGCACGGCGCAGATGCTGTCGGCCTTCCTCACGTTCGGCATCGCATTCCTTGCACGCCCCCTGGGTTCGGCGCTGTTCGGTCACTTCGGCGACCGTATCGGCCGAAAGTCCACTCTGGTGGCCTCCCTGCTCTTGATGGGGGTGTGCACCACGCTGATCGGCGTGCTGCCAGGCTACGACAGCATCGGGGCCTGGGCGCCGATCCTGCTCTGCGTGTTGCGTTTCGGCCAAGGCTTGGGGCTGGGCGGCGAATGGGGCGGCGCGGCCTTGCTGGCCACGGAAAACGCGCCCAAAGGTAAACGCGCGTGGTTCGGCATGTTTCCGCAACTCGGCCCTTCCATCGGGTTTCTGGCGGCGAACGGCCTGTTTCTGACGCTGGCCATGGGCCTGGACGACGAACAGTTCCGCTCCTGGGGCTGGCGGATTCCGTTTCTGCTCAGCGCCGTGCTGGTGATGGTCGGGCTGTATGTCCGCCTCAAACTCCACGAAACACCGGTGTTCGCCAACGCCATGGCGCGCCAGGAACGGGTGAAGATCCCGCTGATCGAGCTGTTCAGCCAATACTGGGTGCCGGTTTTGCTGGGCGCCGGCTCGATGGTCGTGTGCTACGCGCTCTTTTATATCTCGACCGTGTTTTCGCTCAGTTATGGTGTAGCGACACTCGGCTACAGCCGCGAAACCTTCCTCGGCCTGCTGTGCTTCGCCGTGCTGTTCATGGCCGCCGCCACACCGCTCTCGGCCTGGGCCAGTGACCGCTTCGGGCGCAAACCGGTGCTGATCATCGGTGGCGTGCTGGCCATTCTGTCCGGGTTCTTGATGGAACCCCTGCTGACCCAGGGCTCGACCTGGAGCGTAGCGCTGTTCCTGTGCATCGAACTGTTTCTGATGGGCGTGACGTTTGCGCCGATGGGCGCGCTGCTGCCGGAACTGTTTCCAACCCACGTGCGCTATACCGGCGCCTCCGCGGCCTACAACCTGGGCGGCATTGTCGGGGCTTCGGCCGCGCCGTTCTTCGCACAGAAACTGGTGGCGATGGGCGGTTTGAGCTATGTCGGCGGGTATGTATCCGGCGCGGCGGTGCTGAGCTTGATTGCGGTGCTGTGCCTGAAGGAAACCCGGCATAACGACTTGAATCGGGTCGCCTGACCCATCGCCATCGCGGGCAAGCCCGCTCCCACAGGATTGAAGTCGGTCACGGAAGTGCGGTACGACAAAGAACCTGTGGGAGCGTGGCTTGCCCGCGATGGCGTCCTGATTGGCAAACCTTATCCCCAACCGGTCGCGATTTTCCCCCACCCGTTAACGCCTCGCTCTACGCGTAACAGTTTATCCCCGCTATACTCTTCGGCTTTTCCTGAATAAATGCCAATAGGGTCCCGCCGCGCATGGATAAGACCTACCAGCCGCACGCCATTGAAACTTCCTGGTACAACACCTGGGAGTCAGAGAATTACTTCGCCCCGCAAGGCGCGGGCGAGTCCTACACCATCATGATCCCGCCGCCGAACGTCACCGGCAGCCTGCACATGGGTCACGGCTTCAACAACGCGATCATGGACGCCCTGATCCGTTTCCGCCGCATGCAGGGTCGCAACACCCTGTGGCAGCCGGGCACCGACCACGCCGGTATCGCCACGCAGATGCTGGTGGAGCGTCAACTCGAAGCCCAGGGCCAGAATCGCCACGATCTGGGCCGCGACAAATTCCTCGAGAAAGTCTGGGAATGGAAGGATCAGTCGGGCGGCAACATCAGCCGCCAGATCCGCCGCCTCGGCTCGTCCGTCGACTGGAGCCGCGAGCGCTTCACCATGGACGACGGTCTGTCGGAAGCGGTTAAAGAAGCCTTCGTACGCCTGCATGAAGACGGCCTGATTTATCGCGGCAAGCGCCTGGTCAACTGGGACACCAAGCTGCACACGGCGATTTCCGACCTCGAAGTGGAAAACCACGACGAGAAAGGTTTCCTGTGGAACCTGAAATACCCGCTGGCCGATGGCGCCAAAACCGCTGAAGGCAATGACTACCTGATCGTCGCGACGACCCGTCCGGAAACCATGCTCGGCGACGCCGCCGTGGCCGTTAACCCGAACGACGAACGCTACAAAGCCCTGATCGGCAAATTCGTCGAGCTGCCGCTGGTCGGCCGCCGCATCCCGATCATCGCCGACGATTACTGCGACCCTGAATTCGGCACCGGCTGCGTGAAAATCACCCCGGCCCACGATTTCAACGACTACGAAGTCGGCAAGCGCCACAACCTGCCGCTGCTGAACATCTTCGACAAGAATGCCAGCGTCCTGCCAGCCGCCCAGGTGTTCAACCTCGACGGCACGCTGAACGAAAGCATCGACGGCAAGATCCCGGCCGAATACGCCGGCCTCGACCGTTTCGAAGCACGCAAGCAGATCGTGGCCGCGTTCGAAGCCGCGGGCCTGCTGGTCAGCGTTGACGATCACGCCCTGAAAGTCCCGAAAGGCGACCGCTCCGGTACCATCATCGAGCCGTGGCTGACCGACCAGTGGTACGTCTCCACCAAGCCTTTGGCCGAGCCTGCCATTGCCGCCGTCGAAGACGGCCGCATCCAGTTCGTACCCAAGCAGTACGAAAACATGTACTTCTCCTGGATGCGTGACATTCAGGATTGGTGCATCAGCCGTCAGCTGTGGTGGGGCCACCGGATTCCGGCCTGGTACGACGAGTCGGGCAAGGTCTACGTCGGCCGCGACGAAGCCGAAGTGCGCGCCAAGCACAACCTCGGTCCGGACGTTGCACTGCAACAGGACAACGACGTTCTCGACACCTGGTTCAGTTCGGGCCTGTGGACGTTCTCGACGCTCGGCTGGCCTGAGCAAACCGAATTCCTGAAGAAATTCCACTCCACCGACGTGCTGGTGACCGGCTTCGACATCATTTTCTTCTGGGTTGCCCGGATGATCATGCTGACGATGCACCTGATCAAGAACGAGGACGGCACGCCGCAGGTTCCGTTCAAGACCGTCTATGTGCACGGTCTGGTGCGTGATGGCCAGGGCCAGAAGATGTCCAAGTCCAAGGGCAACGTCCTCGACCCGCTGGACATCATCGACGGTATCGAGCTGGAAGAGCTGGTCAGCAAGCGCACCTCCGGCATGATGCAGCCAAAACTGGCGAAGAAGATCGAGAAGCAGACCCGCGAAGAATTCGCCGACGGCATCGCCAGCTACGGCACCGACGCCCTGCGTTTCACCTTCTGCTCGCTGGCGTCCACCGGTCGCGACATCAAGTTCGACATGGGTCGCGTCGAAGGCTACCGCAACTTCTGCAACAAGATCTGGAACGCCGCGCGCTACGTGCTGGACAAGGGCGAAGACTGCGGCCAGAACGGCGAAGCCTACGAACTGTCCCTGGCCGATCGCTGGATCATTTCGCAGCTGCAACGCACCGAAGCCGAAGTGACCCGCCAACTGGATCAGTTCCGCTTCGACCTGGCCGCCCAAGCCTTGTATGAGTTCATCTGGAACCAGTACTGCGACTGGTACCTGGAACTGTCCAAGCCTGTGCTGTGGGACGAGAACGCCCCGGTCGAGCGTCAGCGCGGCACCCGTCGCACACTGGTTCGCGTACTGGAAGTGGCCCTGCGTCTGGCCCATCCGTTCATGCCGTTCATCACCGAAGAAATCTGGCAGCGCATTGCGCCGCTGGCCGGCATCGAAGGCAAGACGATCATGCTGCAACCTTGGCCGGTGGCCAACGAAACACGCATCGATCAGGCCGCCGAGGACGACATCGAATGGCTCAAGGGCCTGATGCTCGGCACGCGTAACATCCGTGGCGAAATGAACATCGGCCCGGGCAAACCGCTGCCGCTGTTCTTGAAGAACGTCAGCGCCGAGGACCAGCGTCGCCTCACTGAAAACGAAGCCTTGCTGAAGAAACTGGCGCGTCTCGAATCGATCACCGTACTGGCCGCCGGCGAAGAAGCACCACTGTCGGCGACCGCGCTGGTTGGCGAGATGGAAGTGCTGGTACCGATGGCTGGCCTGATCGACAAGGGTGCGGAACTCGCGCGTCTGGACAAGGAAATCCAGCGCCTGCAAGGCGAAGTGCAACGGGTTGGCGGCAAGCTGTCCAACGCCGGTTTCGTCGACAAGGCGCCGGCTGAAGTCATCGAAAAAGAACGCGCCAAGCTGGCCGAAGCCGAACAGGCCCTGGGCAAGCTGGCGGAGCAACACGCGCGGATTGCCAGTCTGTAACGGCACATCGCAATGAAACAGGGAGGCCCGGGTGGCCTCCCTTTTTTATCCGCCCCTTTCTCCCAAACATAGAATCTCCCACAACGGACTTGCGGTGACCCGCACAGTTGAACTCACAATGGCCGGATGTGGGACAATGCCCGCCACTTTTAGCCACGCCCGAATCGACACCCCCATGACTGCCCCCCGCACTCCCAAACCTGCGCGCCAAAAGCCTGAATCGACCAAGGCAGCCAAAGCCGTTGAGCCACGCGAGAAGGCCAGCCTGCATCCGCGCAATCGCCACCAGGGTCGCTATGACTTCCCGGCGCTGATCAAAACCACGCCGGAATTGAAGCAGTTCGTGATCACCAACCCATACGGCAAGGAAAGCATCGACTTCGCCAGCCCGGATGCGGTGCGCGTGTTCAATCGGGCACTGCTCAAGTCGTTCTACGGCATCGCCCATTGGGACATTCCGGCCGACTATCTGTGCCCGCCGGTGCCGGGACGTGCGGATTACGTGCACTTTCTGGCCGATCTGCTGGCCAGCGGCAACGACGGCGTGGTCCCGCGTGGCGCGGCAGTGAAGGTGCTGGATATCGGCATGGGCGCCAACTGCGTGTATCCGCTGATTGGTCACAGCGATTACCGCTGGCAGTTCCTCGGCTCGGAGATCGACGCCACCGCCATCGCCGCCGCCAAAGCCATCATTCAGTCCAACGGTTTGAACAAAGCCATTCAGATCCGCCAGCAGAGCAACCCGAAACAGATCCTGCTGGGCCTGCTCGAAAGCGCCGAGCGGTTTGACCTGACCCTGTGCAACCCGCCGTTCCATGCCTCCCTGGAGGAAGCGACCCGAGGCAGCACCCGTAAATGGCGCGCGCTGGGCAAGGCCGACCCGAAACGCAAACTGCCAGTATTGAACTTTGGCGGTCAGGCGGCGGAGTTGTGGTGTGAAGGTGGCGAGGCAAGGTTTGTCACGCAATTGATCAGCGAGAGCCTGCAGGTGGGGCAACAGGTGTTGTGGTTCAGCTCACTGGTGTCGAAAGCCTCGAACCTGCCTGCGATCCAGACCGCCCTGAAAAAGGCTGGCGTGCTGGAAAGCCAAGTGGTGGAAATGTCCCAGGGGCAGAAACAGAGCCGTTTCGTCGCCTGGACGTTCCAGACCAAGGCGCAGCAACAGGCCTGGCGCCAGGCGCGCTGGGCCAAGGCTTCAACGGAATAACACTGCGATATGTCTTGGGACAAGTCGTTGCCGTGAACAAAAAAACCGTGCGCCGGATTAATCCGGCGCACGGTTATTTTTAACCAGCTTTACTTGCTAACAGTGTCGACCCGGCCTTTGGCCACAACTCGCCAGGTGACCTGAGTCAAACATGCCATGCATCAGTGCTTCGCTGGCCTGACGATCTCTTTGAATGCACAGCCGCGAACTTCCTTGTTTGTGCAGTAATACCGTGAGTTCCACTCTTCCCACGCCCCGCCAACATCGATACTCGCGACAGTCCCTTCCCTTTTGAACCTCATATCCACCGCGCCGCCCTTTTGCAGCCTATAACCACAACGCTGGACTTCACCTATGACGGTACTCCCCTCGACATCCTTGTGAGGCACGAAGATCGCCTCCTCGAACTCTCCAACCGGCCCCTGGCCGCCTTGAGACACACCGTACCACTCGCCATTGCCGTCAGCCGTGGGGGCGTTGTAGACACCCGGGTTCAATTCCCTGATGTCTGCAGGGCTTGGGCAGTACTCCGTGACATTTGCCCAGGCCTGACCGGACAACAGAATCGACACGCACATCACCAACTGTTTAAGTTTCATAAAACGTCCCTGTAACTAACAACTAGAATTTGGTTTATTGGCTTTTACGCAAAGCCGAGCGCCACACCGAATCGATACTACCGATCCAGGGCAGACACTCAACTATCAGTACTGTAGGAAAGTTCGCCAGACACACAGAGAAAACTAACTTATTCAATTCACACTGTAAAAATCGACGCCCTACATAACTGACGATTCCATTAATCCATTGCCAGAAACAGTCGCCCCATGAAATGCCAGGGGATAAAAACGCACTTCAGCAAAAAACAAAATGTTACATTGATCCACCTTGCGCCGATCTTTTTGACGGGCACAAAAAAACCGTGCCCGGAGTACTCCGGCGCACGGTTTCTTTTAACAAGTCTTACTTGTTAACAGCGTCGGTCAGGCCTTTGGCCACAACCAGCTTGATCACTTTCTTGGCAGCGATTTCGATGGCAGCGCCAGTCGAAGGGTTACGGCCAGTACGGGCAGGACGCTCAGTCACTTTCAGTTTGCCGATACCTGGCAGAGTGATTTCGCCGCCGTTTTCCAGCTGATCGGCAACGATTTGGCCCAGTTGGTCCAGAGCGTTACGCGCGGTGGTTTTTGGCGCGTCGATAGCTTCAGCGATGTCGGCGATCAGTTGGTCTTTAGTAAGAGCCATGTAGTGTTCCTTCCCTATCAAATTCATATGGATTGCAGAGTGCAGTGTCAGCCATCGAGCCCGATCTTCTGGATCTGGCACCCTCGGCCAAATAACCACGGGATCGGGGTTATAGATACCGAAATCCGGGTTTGGTTCGACCTGACAAATGCTGAATGCACGCTTAACGCAGTGACTTCGCGTAAGACGGGGCAAAACTAGCACAGAGACGGGGAAATATCCGCCTCCAGCTACCCATTTGGTCAGCTTTATTGCTCTAAAACGGGAAAAAATCCCATATGTGACGCCCGCCACCCTGGAATTGACCTTCGCACCGCGCCAAAACCAGCGGTTGCGGTACACTGAGCGCTTTTTCGGGGGAGCACGCCCTCCTCTCTTCAATCAGCCGAGAAACCCATGCCGATCCGTCATTGCATCGTCCACCTGATCGACAAAAAACCCGACGGCACACCTGCAGTTCTCCACGCTCGCGAATCGGAACTGGCCGAGTCCGCCGCCATCGAGAACATGCTCGCCGACCTCAATGAAAGCTATAACGCCAAACAGGGCAAAGCCTGGGGGCTGTTTCATCCGGAGTCCGGGGCCTTTCCTTTCAGCGGCTGGCTGAAGGAATACCTCGATGGCAGCAGGGACTTCACGGCGTTCAGCCGCGTGGCGGTGGAACACCTGCAAAAACTGATGGAAGAATCCAACCTCTCGGTCGGCGGCCACGTATTGTTCGCGCACTACCAGCAAGGCATGACCGACTATCTGGCCATTGCCCTGCTGCACCACAGCGAAGGCGTCGCAGTGACCGATCAACTGGACGTGACCCCGTCCCGTCACCTGGACCTGGGCCAATTGCACCTGGCGGCGCGGATCAACGTGTCCGAGTGGCAGAACAACAAGCAGTCCAAGCAGTACATTTCGTTCATCAAAGGCAAGAACGGCAAAAAGGTTTCGGAGTATTTCCGAGACTTCATCGGCTGCCAGGAAGGCGTCGACGGGCCGGGCGAAACCCGCACGCTGCTCAAGGCGTTCAGTGACTTCGTCGAGAGCGAAGACCTGCCGGAAGACTCCGCTCGAGAAAAAACCAAGACCCTGGTGGATTACGCCAGCAGCCAGGCCAAACTGGGCGAGCCCATGGGCCTGGAAGAGTTGTCGGAGCTGATCGACGAAGAACGCCCCAAAGCTTTCTACGACCACATCCGCAACAAGGATTACGGCCTGTCGCCGGAAATCCCGGCCGATAAGCGCACCCTGAACCAGTTCCGCCGCTTCACCGGTCGCGCCGAAGGCCTGTCGATCAGTTTCGAGGCACACTTGCTGGGCTCGAAGATCGAGTATGACGAAGAGGCCGGTACGCTGATCATCAAGGGCCTGCCCACCTCGCTCACCGACCAGCTCAAGCGACGCAACTGATGCTGGGCAGGGTGTTGAAGAAATGCCTGCTGATCCTGCTGGTGGTCGTGGTCTACCAGAACTGGGGCAAGATCGAGCGCCTGATGGACCCGACCCGCCTGGTGTCCGAGCAGATGCAGCTCAAGGCCAATGTCGTGATCTACAGCACGGACTGGTGCGGCTACTGCAAACAGACCCGGCGCTTTCTCGATCAAAGGAACATTCCGTACAAGGAATTCGATATCGAAAAGGATGCCGTGGCGCGCAAGGACTATGAAGCGCTCGGCGGCGGCGGGATTCCGATCATCGATGTGAACGGAACGCTGATTCGCAAGTATGACCCGGATGCGATCCTGGCTGCCCTGAAGTAACCCTGTAGGAGCGAGCTTGCTCCTACAAGGAATCGTCAGGCCGCTTCGATCCGGAAACCGAACCGCGGGAAGTGCACATGCACCAGACCGCCACGCTCGTCTTCACGACGAAGAATCAATTCCTCGCGGCCGGCAAACAACAACTCACCCGCCACCGGATCGACGCCATAGTCGGTTGCTGCGATCACCACCCGCTGGCCCGCCTTGAAACCATTCGGTTCATCGAACTGTTCGTCCGGCAATGCCGCCGGAGTGGAAGCCCGCGCCACCTGCAACGCCTCTTCGGCGGTCATCTCGCTCGAGGCGCCATGGCCGAACCCCAACACACGGGCATGCCACGCGCTCACCGCCGGATAGTTATCCACAAGCGGAGACGTCACGGGCGTCGCCTTGAGAAACCATAACGAATGCGCCAGGGCGAAGTCGGCAATCGACGGCTCGCCGAACAGGTAATCCCCCTCCTCGCGCTGCAGCTGTTGTTCCAGCCGCGCCATGATCGTCGGCCATTGATGCCTGGCCTGCTCCGCCGACAGGCGCGTGGCGCTGCCGCCGCTGAACAGCCCGGCGCGGTCGGCGATAAAGGCCTTGATCGCTTCCGGCGACAAATTGCCGAAGCGCACCGCGATCGATTCCGGCTGGAACACCAGGCTGACCGCATGCTGGAACACCACCGAATCGGCCCAGCTGGCGAAGCTGGCGGTGATCATTTCCTGGCCTTCCGGGAAAAACGCCGGCAGGGCTTTTTCCTGCTCCAGACGACGGGCGATCAACGAAGTGTCGCAATAAATATCCGCACCGATTTGCAGCACCGGGGTCTTGCGATAGCCACCGGTCAACGCGGTCAGGTCGGGTTTGGGCATCACCGGTGAGATCTTCACCGAGCGCCAGGACAATCCCTTGAAGCCCAGCAGCAAACGCGCCTTTTCGGCAAATGGGGACGTCGGGTAATGATGCAGGATCAACTCGGACATGCTCGGCTCCGCCGTACGAATAGGAAGTCGCAGCTTAGCGCGCAATCGGTTAGCAGCCTACAGATCTGCCTGATGGGAACAGATCAGTCAGAGTGATAAGCCGGCGGCCGCACTGGCCACCAGGCATTCCTTGGCGCTTTTCTTGAGCTTCTTGATCAGGCGTTCCTGGCGCAACGCTTCGCTCTTGTCGCGACAGATTTCGGTGTAGACCAGCGCCATGGCCGGGCTGGACAGGAAGAAGCGTGCCCCTTTGCCGCTTTGATGCTTGGCGAAGCGGCGCACGGGATCGTCGCTGATCCCGCAGTAGAGCGAACCATTGGCCGCGCGCACGAGATAGACGAACCAGGGTTTGCTCACCGCAATGGCGGTGTCGACAGGGCTTTCGCTGGGGGCGTTCACGTAACGATCAGTGCTTGAAGGGGACAAGCCGCGATCTTATCAGCGGCTGGCCTGGAATGCCTTCAAACCCTTCAAGGCCTGGGCACGAACAGCGTTGCTCACCAACGGCGTCCAACCGAGCAGCAGGCCTTTGAAACCCAGCGCCTGACGCGACCACTTCCACAGATTGAAGCTGTCGTGATGCTCGCAAATCTTGCCGTCACGGAAAACGAAACGCGCCTGGATGTCATTGACCACGATGTTGCCGGTCTGACTGAACAGATAGGTCGCCACCCAATGGGCAGCGCCCGTGCGCTCATCGGCGCGCACGTTATCGAAACTCAGGGAGAAATCCTTGGCCCGGGTCGTCAGCATGCGCCACATGTCGCTGGCATCGCGGCCGCGAAGCTCACCAAACGCCGGATCACTGAACACCACGTCATCGGTATAGCAGGCTGCCATGGCCTCGGCATCCAGGCGTTGGAAGGCCTGGTAGAACCGGGTGATCAATGCGCTGTGGATATCACTCATGGGCAGGCTCCCTGTTGTTGCGAAATGTTTTCGAAAGATGGCCTGCACAATAATCTGCAAAGGTGCCGAACACTATGGGTATTCGCCACGAGAATACCGGGACAGCTCGTACGCTGAGCGCCTAGATCGACATTCCGCTGTCGCGGGCGTAGGAAAAAAGCTCGACATCCGTGGAAATACCCAAGCGGTGCATGGCCATGTTTTTTTGTTTGCTTATGGTCGACACACTGCGCTGGAAGTGACTGGCGATTTCGCTGACGGTCATACCACTGGCCAGCATCCGCACCACTTCGTGCTCTTTGGCCGATAACGGCAACTCGCTCATCTGGCTACCCGTGTCAGCCAGCAGTGTTCGCAACGACTCACTGATGTAGCGTCGCCCCCCACCCACCGCATTGATCGCCAGGGGCAGTTCGGTCTCCGCCGCGGATTTGGTGACGATGGCCCGTACCCCCTGAGCCAGCGCCGCCCTCGCCGTGGCGACGCTGGTAAACATCGTCAGCACAATGACCGGCAACGCCGGATGGTCGCGCCGAATCGTACTCAACATTTTCAAACCATCGGCCTGCTGCCCTCCCGGCATGGAGAAATCGGTGATCAACAGATCGCAGGGTGTGCCCGAAAGAATACGCATCAGGCTATCGGTACCCTCAGCCTCAGCAACGATGACGCATTGCCTGGTGGCATTGATCAACATCCGCAACCCGATGCGGACGACACAGTGATCGTCAGCAATTACGACTCGCATTGTGGGAGGTCTCCTGCTTGTGATTGAAGGGCGCGGAAATTAACGCCGTTCCCTGCCCCCTACAACACCCGCCCGAAACCTGAAATCCGAATTTTCCAATGTCCTTAAGGACCTGAGTTTTTGCCTAGCAAACAATCAGATTACTCCTACATTGCATCACGCATAAACCTACGCAGACGTACTACCCACAACGGCGATTCCGGCGGATTTCAGCCTGTAATCCGCAACACCTTTTCATACACCGAGCCGCTTCTTTTCGTATTTGTTGCATTTCAGCCGCTGCCATACCCAGCGTAAATTCCGCTCCCGTCACTGGCGCCCTTTACCAAGAACGAGCAACTCAACGAAAACGTCTTTGAGCCTCCTCGACACCGCGATGCTGCAGATGCCCTGACCGCTTGCTCGCTTCGTACTGCCACCCGCAATCGAAGTTGAGTCCGGACCCCTTTTATTCGAACGTTCCCATGAGACACGTCATGCCGAAGTACTTTTCTTTCTCGCGTCAAATGATCCACTCCGGTATTGGCGTACTCGCGCTGTTGCTGACGTCCCATGTCCAGGCCGACGGCATGGTCCCGAACACCTCGGTGGTGATCGTCAACGAGGCTGATGGCGAGGCTTCGGTTTCCGTGACCAATACCGACGCCAACCTGGCGTTGCTGCACGTCACCATTGAAGACATCGAGCAGGACAAAGAATCCCTGGTGTTCGTGACTCCACCGCTGTCCCGCGTCGAGGCGTCGAAAACCCAATTGGTGCGCTTCATCCTGCAATCGGAAAAGCCCTTGCTCACTCAACGCTTGAAGCGCGTGATCTTTGAAGGCATCCCCCAGGGCAGACCTGCCGCCGACGCCGGGCATGCCCGCGTCGGTGTGACGGTGCGCCAGAACCTGCCGCTGATTCTGCACCCCAAGGGCCTGGCGCCCAATCGCACGCCGTGGACCGATCTGCAATGGTCATTGCGGGACGGCCAACTGACCGTGCGCAACGACACACCTTATGTGGTGCGCCTGGCGCAGGAGCTGCAATTGTTGCCGTCCAGGAGCGGTGCTTTGTTGCCGCGAACCTATGTGCTGCCCGGCGAGAGCATCAGTGTGCCGGCAACGGCCACAACCGCGACGCAGGTGCGCTTCCTGCCCGCCACCGTCTACGGTTTTGCGGTGCCGCACTACGACGCACCCGTCGAATCCTGATACGCATCACCCTGGCGCCCCAAGGCAATGTGGGTGCCGACAAGAAACAGAGACGACGACCCGTTGACCGTCGCCGAACGTGTGCCTGAACCACAGCGTGTCGAGCAGCACGCTGGCCTAAGACAAGTGAACTCCATGAACACCGTATCGACCTACCGTGATGGCGAAGCCATGCCCGCGATTCGAGTGGCGAACGCTCGCCTTCCGCGATCCCGAGCCTGGGTGGGGCTGGGGTTGGCCAATGCACTGGTGCTGACCGATGTCGGTGCCGACGCCTTGGCCGACTCGCCGCTGCTGACCTCGTTCGACAAGAGAACGCTGGAGCAACGTGGTATCGACCCGGCACTGGCGACGCTGCTGCTACGAGCGCCACGCTTCACCGCGGGCCGGCATCCGGTCACGCTCACGGTCAACGGTCAGCGCCGTGGGCGGGTGGATGCCGCGTTCAGTCGCCAGGGTGACTTGTGCTTTGACCAGGCCCTGCTCGACACAGCAAATCTGAAGGTTCCTGCTGGCACGCAGGATGATCAGCCTTGTCACGACTTCCTCGGCGCCTGGCCACAAACCGTGATCGACCCGGACCCGGCCAGCCTGGGCCTGTCATTGATCGTGCCCACTGACTCGATCCGCCCGACAACCCGGGACTTTACCGGCTACCAAACCGGTGGCTTCGCCGGTCTGCTCAATTACGACGTCAACAGCCTGCACAGCCACTTCGGCGATCAGTCGAGCCGTTATCTGTCGGCCAATACCGAACTGGGTTTCAACGCCGGCGACTGGATCGTACGCAGTCGTCAGGTGCAGACCCGGCAGGATGACGTGTCGCGCACCAGCCATTTGGCGGCCTATGCCCAGCGCACCTTCGCCAGTCAGCAAGCGGTGCTGCAGGCCGGACAGATCAATCTCTATAACCCGGTGCTCGCCGGTGCGCAGATAACCGGTGTGCAAGTCATGACCGAACAGGCGCTGCGGGTCGAAGGCCAAAACGCGGTGATCGAAGGCATCGCGCACAGCCAGGCGCAGGTCGAAGTCAGACAGAACGGTTCGCTGATTCATACGACGGTGGTGCCCGCCGGTCCGTTTTCCTTGAATGACGTGCGTCGGCTCAACAATCGCTCCGATGTGGAAGTCACGGTCAAAGAGGCGGACGGCAGTGAGCGCAGCTTTACCGTGCCGGCCGCCATGCTCGGTATCGGCCTGCCCGCGCCCGGCTTCTCGCTGGGAGCCGGCCAGGTACGCAGTACAAGTGAGGCTCAGGATGGCGATCCATGGGTGATCAGCGGTGGCTGGAGCGCAGCGCTGGATCCTCGATTGCAGTTCAGCGCGGGCATGACCGGCGCTGCCGATTATCGTGCGACTGGCTTCAGTCTCGGCCTGCTGCCCTCGACCGAGACGCAGATTCAGGCCGGCCTTTTGAGTGCCCATGCCGTTGGACGCGCCCCATCCCGCGGCCTCCAAGGCGACCTGAGCGCATCCCATCGATTCGATGACCAGTGGTCGATCAACGCCGGCAGCTCGTACCGGACCTTCGGCTACCGCGAACTTGAGGATGCCGTTTTCAGCGTCGCTTCAGACAACGACAAGTCCCGTTACCGCGATCGGCAAAGCGTCGCGCTGGCCTGGTCACACCCGGCCCTGGGCACCTTCAGCGGCGGCATGAGTCGCTCGTCTTCATTCGACGGTCAAAGCAACAGTCGTGCGCTGGCGTCCTGGGGCACCAGCATCGGCGGGGTGTCCGTTTCGGCAAGCGCTGAATGGCAACTCAGCGGGGCGAGCCGCAGTGATAACAGTCTTTACCTGAATCTCAGCATTCCCCTGGGCGAAAGTCGCCGGGCACGAACCTGGGTGCGCAGTGCCGCTGGCGAGTACCGCAGCGGTGTCGGCCTGAACGAACGGGTCAACGACCGATTCGGCTATCGGATCGGCGTCGAACACGACACCCGCGACAAACAGATGCAGTCCACTGCCGGCGTTTCGTTGCTGCCGCGCTCCAGCCAGCTGGACCTCAGTTACACCCGTTCCGACGCCGAGCGCTCGAGCTATCAGGCCGGCGCCCGCGGCGGCGCCGTGCTGCATGGCGGTGGCTTGACGCTGTCGCCTTATCCGGTGCGCGACACCTTCGCCCTGCTGTCCGTCGGTGAGATGGACGCCATCAGGGTCAACACCCCCAGCGGCCCGGTCTGGACCGACGGGCAAGGTCAGGCGGTGGTCCCGCAAGTCGCTGCCTATGGCCGCAGTGCGGTGGAAATCGATACCCGTTCGCTACCGCGCAACATCGATATCAACAACGGCATGGCCGTGATATCGGCCGGTCGTGGTGCGGTCGACCGCGTCGAGTTCGGGGTCACGATGACCCGCCGCGCCTTGCTCAAGGTCACCACGAGCCAGGGCACACCACTGCCCCGAGGCGCGACGGTGAATACCGAGGACGGCGAGTTCGTGACGCTGGTTCAGGACGCCGGCCAAGTGTTCTTGCCCAACGTTCTCGACTTGCGCCCTCTGTGGATAACCGCGCCGGGGCTTGAGCGCTGCCGACTGGATTTCGAGCTGCCGGCCAAAGCCGACGCCGAGGCGTACTACGAAACCGCCGTTGCCCAGTGCCGAGCCCTCTGAGGATAATTGATGAACCTGTCCCGTTACCTGCTGCCATTCCTCGCCCCCCTGACGCTGGGCGCCTTCTCATCTCACGCCTGGGCGTTGCCGCAGGACTGTCAGCTCAGCCTCAGCCAGCCCGTGCTCGACTACGGCTTGATGAACCGTGCGATACGCATCGATACAACACCGGTACGTACCTTGGGCGAACGTCGCCTGGGCCTCAACCTGAGTTGTTCGCAGCCCACCGACATGAGCGTGTTCTACCGCGCCATGGCCGCGACCGCCGAACGCTATTACTTCGCGGAGCGCGGCAGCTATGAAATGCGTGTACGCGATGGCGTACTCGATGGGCAATCAGTCGATTTGGGACTGATTTCCAATGTCGGCCAGTCACCTGTGGAAACCGCATCGACCCTGATCTGGCGCCCGGAACACGGCATCGTGCCAGTAAGCGCCGGTACAACGGTGCAGGGTCGGAGCTTCTCCGCGCAGATCGAGGTGACCGCCTGGGCTCAGGAACAAGCGATGCGGGTGCGTGACGCCGTGACCTGGGAAACCACGGGGGTATTCGACGCAGTCGCGGCAGGCCGCTCCCGGGAAGCCATCCTGCGTGCCCGCTTCGCGCCGGGGGCTTGCGAGCCGGTGCTGTCCAACGCCGGCCTGGTCGATTTTGGCAGGTTGTCCAAGAGCGATCTGAATACCGACCAGGGCACTCGACTGCCGCCCAAGACCCTGACGCTGCGGGTCGATTGTGATGCGCCGACCCACTTTGCCCTGGTGATGCACGACAACCGCGCAGGCTCGGCGACGGTCAACAGTGAGATTTATTACGGCCTGGCCTTCGATAACCGTGGCAACAAGATCGGCCTGTATTCGCTGAATGTCGATCCGGCCGATGCCAGCGCCGACAGCTTTGCGCGCCTGTACCGAACCGACTCCACCACCACAGGCGCGGCCTGGAGCACGGCCAGTACAAGCCCGATCCCCGTCGGCCAGAAAAGCTACCTGGGCTTTACCGACATCGCCGGCAGCACCGCAGGCCCGGTCGCGATTCAGAACCTGACAACCGGCGTCACCGTCGAGGCCGTCATTGCGCCCACCTCAACCCTGGACCTGAGCACCGCCGTCCAGCTCGATGGCTCGGGAACGATCGAGATTATTTACCTGTAACACCCAACCCACCTTGTTGACCCCGGGGCGCAATGGAGCGCCTTGGGCGAATCAAGGAATCAACCAGCAAAAAGGAAAAAAATGAAAAAGTACTTCGTGGCCCTGTCGACTGCCGCTCTGGTCAGCGTTGCACCTTATGCCCTCGCGTCGTCAACCGACCTGACGGTCACAGGTGTCATCACCCCGGCTGCCTGCACACCGATCCTGTCCAACGGCGGTGTCGTGGATAACGGCAAGATCTCGGCGAAGGATCTGGACCCAGTGCAGGATACGTTGGTCGGCACCCATCCGCTGCAACTGGCGGTGTCATGCGATGGGCCGACTCAGTTTGCATTAAAGCCCATCGATCGCCAGGCCGGCACGGCCTCTATGGCAAGCTGGTTCGGCCTGGGCCTGACCGACGCAGGCGAGAAACTGGGCTGGGTTCGCGTCGATGTCAAAAATGCCCTGGCAGACGGCGTGGCGGCACAGGCCATCGACTCCGACGACGAGGGTAAAACCTGGAAGGCAACCTGGGTAACAAGCCCCGGATACCTCCTGTCAGTCGGTTCCACCACCGACCTGAGCACCCCGCTGTTTGTGAAAGACCTCACCATGGATCTCGAGGTCAACACCAACATCACCCGCGCCGACAGCCTGACCCTGACCGACGAAGTGGTCATGGACGGTGCCGTGACATTTGAAATGACTTACATCTAACCCCCCGATGCCGAACCACTCGCGGCGTCTGGGCGAGTGGTTCGGCTCACACTTCCTTCCTCGGCACCTTTGGCAAGGGGATGGAAACAACCACTGAAAAGAAGCATTAGCCAATATGAAGAAGTATCTCGCGGCACTTTCCAGCACCGCTCTGATCAGCGTCGCGCCCTTTGCCCTCGCGACCTCCAGTACCGACCTGACGGTCACTGGCGTCATTACGCCACAGGCTTGCACACCGAGCCTGTCCGGCGGTGGCATGGTGGACAACGGCAAGATCTCGGCAAAAGACCTCAATCAAGACAAAGAAACCATACTCCCACCTCAAACGCTGCAAATGACCATCGCCTGTGATGCCCCGACGTTGTTTGCCCTGGACTCAACGGACAACAAGGCAGGTACATCATCCAATGGCTGGTTTGGTTTGGGCTTGACCGACGCCGGCGAAAAAATCGGCTTTGTATACCTGGCCGGCCAGAACCCCGTCGCGGACGGCAATGCTGTGCGGATGATCGAATCGGAAGACGACGGCGCAAGTTGGGAGCTCAGAAACTGGTTAATCCCCGAGTCACTGAGCGCATTCGCCGCTGCCAGCGGCCCCATCACTCCCACCCCCATCAAGGATCTGGCGATGGACCTGGATGTTCAGACGTATATCGCTCGCGCCGACAGCCTGACCCTGACCGATGAAGTCACGCTGGATGGTTCGGCCACCATCGAAGTGAAGTACCTCTAAGCGCATGACGCCGAACCGTTCGCGCCGACGGCGTGACCTTGACCGATGAGGTCGTAATGGATGGCGCCGCGCCTTTGGAAATGACCTACCAGTAAGACCCGACGCTGAGCCGCTCGCAGCGTTCGGGCGAGTGGTTTTGCATCAATACCCAACCCGATCCTCGGGGACCGGGTGCGGTAAACAACCACCAGGATGAAGCAATGACCGACATGAAAAAATACTTCGCAGCACTCTCCGCCACCGCCCTGATGAGCATTGCGCCCTATGCCCTGGCGTCGTCGACCGACCTGACCGTTACCGGGGTCATCACGCCGGCCGCCTGCTCGCCGAGCCTGTCCGAAGGCGGGCAGATTGACATAGGGAAAATCCCTTCGCATACCCTTTATCCAAACACCAGCACATTAGTAAGCACCCACACATTGCAATTGACCGTAGCGTGTGACGCGCCGACCCTGCTCGCACTGAATGCAATCGATCACATGGCGGGTACTGAATATGAACCGGGTTACTTTGGTATAGGACTCACCAAGGCCGGCGAAAAACTGGGTGCGATCTGGCTTAGTGTAAGAAATCCACTGGCGGACGGGCAGCGGGTCACCACCATTGCCTCGTACGATGGCGGAGCAAGCTGGGAGGATTACGACGACTTGAGTCCGAGCAATCTCGTATCGGTCGCTCATCACTCTGATCTCGGCTCTCCGATCCCGGTGAAATATCTCGACACACAGCTATATGTAAGGACCGCCATTGCCCCGGCAAACGGTTTGACACTGACTGACGAGGAAAGCATCAACGGAGAGGCAAGCATCGAAGTGATGTACCTGTAAGTACCCGCTGAATCACTCGCCGTGCGAAATCACGCGTGGTTCAGCCTCACTCGCCTCAACCTGGAAGAGGAACTGATCGTTGAAACACTTTCTTGCGCCCGTTGCAGCTGTTCTATTGATCAACCCGACTCATGGCGTACTGGCAGCATCAACAACGGACTTGACCGTCAAAGGTCTCCTTACCCCCGCCGCCTGCACGCCATCGTTGTTTCCCAACGGCCTGGTCGATTACGGAAAAATTTCCCGGCAGGATCTGAACAGCGATAAACGAACGCGCCTACCAGACAAGTCCCTCGCCTTCGCCATCAGTTGCCAATCACCCACGCGATTCGCCTTGCGCATGCGCGACGATCGTAGCGGTACGGCCATCGTTAACAGCGAAATCCATTACGGCCTGAATCTTGATCGCAGTGGCAACAGGATCGGTCTGTACGCCCTGCACTTCGATCCGGCTCAAACCGTGGTGGATGCACTGCCTCGGGTCTATCGGACCGACTCCACCACCGAAGGCCGGGCCTGGAGCCCGTCGCGCAGCGAGCCGATACCGATTGGCGCCAGAAGCTATCTCGGTTTTACCGAGATAGCGGGCAGCACCGCGGGCCCCGTCGCCATTCAGAACCTGAGCAGTCGCGTGACCCTCGAAACCGTCATCGCGCCCACCTCAGCGCTCGACCTGAGCAGCGATGTCCTTCTCGATGGAGCGGCAAGCCTGGAAGTGCTTTATCTGTAGCGCCGCCCTCAGACTTTTTCGCTTTCGACCTGCACATACAGCGCACGACCGGCCCCCAGGCCAGCGATGATCGCCCCCAGGCCGATGACCCCGAAGATCCAGCCCACGGCATTCCAGCCGCCGGTCCAGTCATGCACGATGCCCACCGCGAACGGCCCCATGGAGGCCAGGGTGTAGCCGAATCCCTGGGCCATGCTCGACAGGTTCGCCGCCACATGGGAATCCCGCGAGCGCAGTACGATCAAGGTCAATGCCAGGCTGAACGTGGCGCCCTGCCCCAGCCCCAGTACGATCGCCCAGCCCCACAAACCTTCGATCGGCGCGTACAGGCAACCGAACAATCCGCCCAGGGTCAGCGCCATGACGATCACGATGGCCACGCGCTGATCCTTGCCGCGAGTGGCCAGCCACGGTGCAGCCAGCGAGCTGACCAGTTGCACGATCACTGAACCCGACAGCACCAGACCGGCCTGGGTCGGCGTCAGGCCACGGCCGATAAGTATCGACGGCAACCAGCCGAACACGATGTAGGCCAGGGACGATTGCAGGCCCATGTACAAGGTCACTTGCCAGGCCAACGGGTCACGCAGCAGTCCGCGAACGCGGTAGGCGACGTTGTGCGCACCGTGTTTCTGGCCGACTTGCGGCAACCAGAACACGGCGGCAACCAGTGCCGGGATCACCCAGAAACCGAGCCCCATTGCCCAGCTCTTGTCGAAATGCTCGCTCAGCGGCACGGTGGAACCTGCGGCCATGGCGGCGCCCAGGCACAGGGCCATGGTGTAGACGCCGGTCATGGTCCCGGCCTGTTTGGCGAAGTCACGCTTGACGATACCCGGCAGCAGCACGCCGATCACACCGATGCTGGCACCGGCCAGCACACTGCCGGCGAACAGGCCGATCTCGCCAATGGAACTGCGCAGAATGATCCCCCCGGCCAGGGTCAGGAGGATGCCCAGCACCACCCGCTCGGCGCCAAAACGTCGCGCCAGCAGCGGCGCCAGCGGCGCGAACAGCCCCAGGCAGAGGACCGGCAAGGTGGTCAGCAAACCGGCCTGGGCCGCCGACAACCCGAGACTTTTCGACACGTCGCTGAGCATCGGCGCCATGCTCGACAGTGCCGGGCGCAGGTTCAGCGCCACCAGAATCAGGCCCAACAGCAACAGCCATGGCCGGCGCAAGACCGGTCGGGTTTGCTGGACTTGTTCATCATCGGCTTCGGCGTCGATCAGCAGCTCTTCCAGCTCCGCCGTGCGTTTGGGTTGAGCGGTGTTGCCTGGATCGCTGGTCATGGTGCTCCCGGTTTCAAGGTTCATTGATCAACTGCCTCGACAAGGCTTTGGCCCGCTCCGGGTCGCGTTGCTCGACCGCATCGAGCAACGCGATGTGCAGGTCGAACACTTCCTGTCGGCGCGGGACGATGTTCAGGGTCTGACGCAACTGCGCGCCGACCACGCTGGAGAAGTAGCGATACAGCTCGCTGAGGGTCGGGTTGTGCGCGGCGTCCACCAGACGGCGGTGGAACACCAGATCGCAGGCGATGTAAGTATCGAGATCGCCGTGATAGTGACTGCCGCTCACCCCCAGCGCCTCGCGCAACGCCAGCAGGTCTTCATCGGTACGACGCAAGGCGGCCAAGCCGATGGCCTCGACTTCGAGGATGTGCCGGGTTTCCCGGGCCTGCTCGAGGGAGCAACGGGACAACGCCTTGAGCGTGTCCAGTGGATCGACCACCGCCCGCAAATAACTGCCGTCGCCCTGGCGGATCTCGATCAGCCCGGAAAACGCCAGCACCCGCATGGCTTCACGCACGGTGTTGCGGCTGATGCCCAGCTCGGTGGACAACTCGGGTTCGGTGGGCAAGCGCTGACCCACCACCCAGACACCCTGGTTGATACGCAGGCGCAACTGATCCAGGGCCTGATCGACCAGGGATCGTTTAACTAATGGAGAGATTTCAGACATTGGATTCGCCCTGTCATCCAATCATAGGATGAATTTCCTGGCATGTTAGTCAGCTTGTTCCGCAACGGCAACCACCTGTAGGAGCGAGCCTGCTCGCGATGGACGAGAGAACGCCGCGGGGCATCAGGAAATCAGCGTTAACGTTAACGTCCATCGCGAGCAGGCTCGCTCCAACAGGGGTCGGGATTTCTTCGGGCAAAAATAAACCCGGAACTCAGTCCGGGTTTATTTCACTGCCGAGGGTCGATCAATGCAGGATCTGGCTCAGGAACAGCTTGGTGCGGTCGTTCTGCGGGTTGTCGAAGAAGTCGTTCGGCGCAGCCTGTTCGACGATTTCGCCCTTGTCCATGAAGATCACGCGGTTGGCCACGGTACGGGCGAAGCCCATTTCGTGGGTTACGCAGAGCATGGTCATGCCGTCTTCGGCCAGGCCAATCATGGTGTCCAGCACCTCTTTCACCATCTCGGGGTCGAGTGCCGAAGTCGGTTCGTCGAACAACATGATTTTCGGTTTCATGCACAGCGCACGGGCAATCGCCACACGCTGCTGCTGACCGCCGGACAGTTGCCCCGGGAATTTATGCGCCTGCTCCGGAATGCGTACGCGCTCCAGGTAGTGCATGGCGATTTCCTCGGCCTTGCGCTTGGGCATCTTGCGCACCCACATCGGTGCCAGGGTGCAGTTCTGCAAAATGGTCAGGTGCGGAAACAGGTTGAAGTGCTGGAACACCATGCCGACTTCGCGGCGGATCGCTTCGATCTGCTTGAGGTCGTTGGTCAACTCCACGCCATCGACCACGATGCGGCCCTGCTGGTGCTCTTCCAGACGGTTGAGGCAGCGGATGGTGGTGGACTTGCCGGAACCCGACGGACCACACAGAACGATACGCTCGCCCTGCTTGACGTTGAGGTTGATGTCCTTGAGTACGTGAAACTGGCCGTACCACTTGTTTACGCCCTGCATCTGAATAATGCCTTCAGGGCTCACAGGCTGTTTGATTGCTTCGCTCATAAAAGAACTCCTAACGCTTGTGGCCAGTGTCGAGCTTACGTTCCAAATGCATGGAGTAGCGGGACATACCAAAACAGAAAATCCAGAACACCAGGGCTGCGAATACATAGCCTTCGGTGGCCATGCCCAGCCATTTCGGGTCGGCGGCGGCTTGTTTGACGCTGTTGAGCAAGTCGAACAGGCCGATGATGATCACCAGGCTGGTGTCCTTGAACAGGGCAATGAAGGTGTTGACGATGCCGGGGATCACCAGCTTCAGGGCTTGCGGCAGAATCACCAGGCCCATGCTGCGCCAGTATCCCAGGCCCATCGCCGCAGCGGCTTCGTACTGCCCCTTGGGAATCGCTTGCAGCCCACCGCGCACCACTTCAGCCACGTAGGCTGACTGGAACAGGATCACACCGATCAGGGCCCGCAGCAGTTTGTCGAAGTTCATGCCCTCGGGCAGGAACAACGGCAGCATCACCGAGGACATGAACAGCACCGTGATCAACGGCACGCCGCGCCAGAACTCAATGAAAGTCACGCAGACCACACGAATCGCCGGCATGTTCGAACGACGGCCCAGGGCCAGGACAATCCCCAGCGGCAACGCACCGGCAATACCGACGGTGGCGATCACCAGGGTCAGCATCAAGCCGCCCCATTGGCTGGTCGCCACGTTGGTCAGTCCGAAGAGACCACCATGCAACAGGAAGTAGGCAATGATCGGGTACAGCACCAGGAAGCTCAGGCCATACACTGCTTTACGGGGAAAGCGCGAGATGAACAGCGGTGCCACACCGATGACCGCCAGCCACACCGTCAGGTCCACGCGCCAGCGCAGTTCCGGCGGGTAGTAGCCGTACATGAACTGGCCGAAGCGCTGCTGGATGAACACCCAGCAGGCGCCCTCCTTCGTGCAGTCGGCGCGAGTGGTGCCGACCCAGTTGGCGTCGAGGATCGCCCAATGCAGGATCGGCGGCACCACCAGGTAGATCAGGTAGAACGCAAACAGGGTCAGCAGGGTATTGAGCCAGCTGGAGAACATGTTCGCGCGCATCCACGCCACCACACCGATGCTGCTGCTCGGAGGTGGCATGTCGGGTTTGAAAGTATGAGTACTCATGCGCTTTTCCTTACCGCTCGATCAGCGCAATGCGCTTGTTGTACCAGTTCATCAGCAAGGAAATGCTGATACTGATCGCCAGGTACACGCTCATGGTGATCGCAATCACTTCGATCGCCTGCCCGGTCTGGTTCAGCACCGTACCGGCAAACAGCGAGACCATTTCCGGGTAACCGATACCGGCCGCCAGCGACGAGTTCTTCGCCAGGTTCAGGTATTGGCTGGTCAGCGGCGGAATGATCACGCGCAGGGCTTGCGGGATGATCACCTTGCGCAGGGTCGGGCCGTTGCGCAGGCCGAGCGAATGCGCCGCTTCGGTCTGGCCATGGCTGACCGACTTGATCCCCGAGCGCACGATCTCGGCGATGAACGCCGCGGTGTACACCGTCAGGGCCAGGGTCAAGGCCAGCAGTTCCGGGATCAGCACCCAGCCACCGACGAAGTTGAAGCCTTGCAGCTTCGGCATTTCCCAATGCAGCGGCGCGCCGAAGATCAGCGCGCACAGCGCCGGAATCACCAGGAACAGCGCCAGGCCGGTCCAGAACTTGTGGAACGGCACACCGGTGGCTTCGAAGCGTTTGTTGGCCCAGCGGCACATCAGCACGATGGCGACGATAGCCACGACCACGCTGGCCACGAACGGCCAGAAACCGTCTGCCGTCAGCGCGGCCGGCATGTTCAGGCCACGGCTGCTGACGAAGAAGGTGTCGCCGAAGTTATGGCTGTTACGCGGCCCCGGCATGGTCAGGAACACCGCGAAGTACCAGAACAGGATCTGCAGCAGCGGCGGAATGTTACGGAAAACTTCCACGTACACCGTCGCCAGCTTGGCGATGATCCAGTTTTTCGACAGCCGCGCCACACCGACGATGAAACCGAGGATCGTCGCCAGGATCACGCCAATGAAAGTCACCAACAGGGTGTTGAGCAGACCGATGACAAACACCCGGGCGTATGTGTCCGATTCGGTGTAGTCGATCAGGTGTTGAGCGATGCCGAACCCGGCACTGCGCTCCAGAAAGCTGAAGCCCGAGGTAATGCCCCGGTGCTGAAGGTTGGTCTGTGTGTTATCGAACAGATACCAGCCCATCGAGACCACCGCGACAATGGTGATGATCTGGAATAGCCACGCACGCACTTTCGGATCGCTGAGGCTGAGCCTCTGCTTTGGTGCGCCGATTGAATTTTGCATGAAGTGCCCCGCAAATAATGGAACAGAACATCACCCGGTGGTTGGCCCACCGGGTGATAGAACCATCAGCGCACTGGTGGTGCGTATTGAATGCCGCCAGCGTTCCACAAGGCGTTCAGCCCGCGGTCGATTTCCAGCGGAGTGCTCTTGCCGAGGTTTTTCTCGAACACTTCGCCGTAGTTGCCGACTTGCTTGACGATCTGGACAACCCAGTCCTTTTTCACTTTCAGGTCTTTGCCGTATTCACCGTCGGTACCCAGCAGACGGGCAACGTCCGGGTTCTTGGTGGACTTGGCTTCAGCTTCGACGTTCTTCGAAGTGATGCCGGCCTCTTCAGCGTTGAGCATGGCGTAGCCAGTCCAGCGCACGATGGCCAGCCACTCGTCGTCGCCGTTACGCACGACCGGGCCCAATGGCTCCTTGGAGATGGTTTCCGGCAGAACCACGTAGTCCTTAGGCGAAGCCAGCTTGCTGCGCTGGGCAAACAGCTGGGACTTGTCGGAAGTCAGTACGTCGCAACGACCGGATTCCAGCGACTTGGCGCTTTCGTCGGAGGTGTCGAACGTGATCGGGGTGTACTTCAGGTTGTTGCCACGGAAGTAGTCGGAAACGTTCAGCTCGGTGGTGGTACCGGCCTGGATGCAGATGGTCGCGCCGTCCAGCTCTTTGGCACTCTTGACGCCCAGCTTGTTGTTAACCAGGAAACCGATGCCGTCGTAGTAAGTGATGAAGCCGGGGAATTTCAGACCCATGCCTGCGTCACGGGAACTGGTCATGGTGGTGTTGCGCGACAGGATGTCGATTTCGCCGGACTGCAGCGCGGTGAAGCGCTCCTTGGCGTTCAACTGACTGAACTTGACCTTGGTCGCGTCGCCGAAAACAGCTGCAGCCACCGCGCGGCAGTAGTCCGCGTCGATGCCCACGATCTTGCCGGTGGAGTCTGGAACCGAGAAACCAGGCAGGCCATCGCTGACGCCGCACTGTACGAAACCTTTCTTCTGCACTGCATCCAGGGTCGCGCCCGCCTGAGCGAACCCACTGACGCCGAGTACTGCGGCTGCAGTCACGACTGCCAGGGTGGATTTCAACATCTTCATTCAAACCTCCAGTTTTGCTCTTGTTGTGTCGGAGCGTGGTCCAATCGCACCCTTTTGAGGCATTGTTGACCCTTGTTGGCTTTTTTTAGGGTCAAGCGACGTAGGACCGTAGCTATGAGTCTAGTAGGAGAAAATCCACATCAGGGACAACTCACTTCTCACCAGTCGGCCGAACGGGCTGTAGCCCTTCACGTTCGCGAAGCCCGTAGCGGCCACTGGCGAACATCCATCACCGGATTTTTTGCTCTCCCACGGTCAGCGGTACACTGATAGTGTTACCGACAGGCGTAGGATCTTTCGTACGAGCATGTGCATAGCAAACCCCGTACCACACCGCTTGCAAAATCGTTTCAGGCGCAGGTCAAGAGCAAAACTTTCAGCCTTGCGACATCTACTTAACTGATCAACCGGACGCGCACTCAGACCTCGCACTTAATGAGCGCGCATGCACAACATTGGAGCAGCCATGACCGAGCCCTTGATTCTAGAACCCGTCAAGCCCGCAGACGCCTGCGTCATCTGGCTGCACGGCCTTGGCGCCGATCGCTACGACTTCCTGCCGGTCGCCGAAGCGCTGCAGGAAACCTTGCTGACCACCCGCTTCGTACTCCCCCAGGCGCCCACCTGTGCTGTCACTATCAATGGTGGTTACAAGATGCCGAGCTGGTACGACATATTGGCCATGAGTCCGGCGCGCGCGATCAACCGTGAACAACTGGAGGAATCGGCACAACGGGTCATCCAGCTGATCGATGTGCAACGAGCAGCCGGAATAGACGCCTCGCGGATTTTTCTGGCCGGTTTTTCCCAGGGCGGTGCCGTGGTACTGCACACCGCGTTCCTGAAATGGCAGGGAGCATTGGGCGGCGTACTTGCCCTCTCGACCTATGCACCGACGTTCAGCGACGCCCTGGAACTGTCCGCCAGCCAGCAGCGCATTCCGGTGCTGTCGCTGCACGGTCAGTACGACGATGTCGTGCAAAACTCGATGGGCCGAACCGCCTACGAGCATTTGAAACAGCGTGGTGTCACCGTGACATGGCAGGAATACCCAATGGGTCACGAAGTGTTACCCGAGGAAATTCGCGACATAGGCGTCTGGCTCACCGAGCGCTTGCGTTAAACCGAATGTTTAAAAACACCCTTTGATCCATCCCACTACGCCGCGCCCGATTCTTGCATTACACTGGCCGGCGTACATTCCTTAACCAATTGATGAGATGACCGTGCTCAAAGCACTCAAGAAAATGTTCGGTAAAAGCGAGACTGAGCAACTCGCGCCAGTCCCCAGCGCTCCGTCTCACACGCCCAGCCACCGCGCCGACGGTCATCCGTCTGGTCGGGCCGCTACCGTAGCGGCACCGAAACACGAGCCCAAGCCCGCTCCGGCCGTCGAACCTGCGGCGCCAATCACTTCCGAACAACCTCGCAACGAAACACCGAAACCCGCCAAACCGCGCCGCGAACCGAAGCCAAAGGCCCCGGTAATCCCTTGGAAACTCGAAGATTTCGTCGTCGAGCCGCAGGAAGGCAAAACCCGCTTCCACGATTTCAAACTCGCCCCGGAACTGATGCACGCCATCCAGGACCTGGGTTTCCCGTATTGCACGCCGATCCAGGCACAGGTGCTGGGCTTCACCCTCGCGGGCAAAGATGCCATCGGCCGCGCCCAGACCGGCACCGGCAAGACCGCTGCGTTCCTGATCTCGATCATCACCCAACTGCTGCAAACCCCGCCGCCGAAAGAGCGCTACATGGGTGAGCCACGGGCACTGATCATCGCGCCGACCCGCGAGCTGGTGGTGCAGATCGCCAAGGACGCCGCCGACCTGACCAAGTACACCGGCCTCAACGTCATGACCTTCGTCGGCGGCATGGACTTCGACAAGCAGCTCAAGCACCTCGAGGCCCGTCACTGCGACATCCTCGTCGCCACGCCGGGCCGTCTGCTGGACTTCAACCAGCGCGGCGACGTGCACCTGGACATGGTCGAAGTCATGGTGCTCGACGAAGCCGACCGCATGCTCGACATGGGTTTCATCCCGCAAGTGCGCCAGATCATTCGCCAGACCCCGCCCAAGAGCGAGCGTCAGACGTTGCTGTTCTCCGCGACCTTCACCGAAGACGTGATGAACCTCGCCAAGCAGTGGACCACCGACCCGGCCATCGTCGAAATCGAAATCACCAACGTTGCCAACGAAAACGTCGAGCAGCACATCTACGCGGTGGCCGCTGCCGACAAGTACAAACTGCTCTACAACCTGGTCAACGATAACGGCTGGGAGCGGGTGATCGTGTTCGCCAACCGCAAGGATGAAGTGCGGCGCATCGAAGAACGCCTGGTGCGTGATGGCATCAATGCGGCGCAGCTGTCCGGCGACGTGCCGCAGCACAAGCGCATCAAGACCCTGGAAGGTTTCCGCGAAGGCAAGATCCGTGTGTTGGTCGCCACCGACGTGGCCGGGCGCGGCATCCACATCGACGGCATCAGCCACGTGATCAACTTCACCCTGCCGGAAGTCCCGGACGACTACGTGCACCGCATCGGGCGTACCGGTCGTGCTGGTGCCGACGGTGTCTCCATCAGTTTTGCCGGTGAAGACGACTCCTACCAGCTGCCATCCATCGAAGAGAAGCTGGGTCGCAAGATCAGCTGTGAAACGCCACCGACGCACCTGCTGCGTGCGGTTGAGCGCAAGCGTCCGTAACGGACGACGCATAGAAAGAGGCGCAGCCGGAAACGGACTGCGCCTTTTTTTCGCCCGGCTTTTTTTCAACAGGCGCTTGCTCGCGATATTTAAATGTCCATAATGGACAAATTAGTTTATCCCGATACCCGGAGCCACCATGACCAACAGCCCCCATGTGATCACCCAACCGCAGGCCCGTGAGTGGCTGGCCCAGGTCGACGTACCGCAGATCATGCGCAACCTGTTCCGCGACCTCGCCGCCGGCCAGGCGGTGCAACCGGCGCAGCAACTGGTGGAGTTTCCCCAGGGCGCCGGCGACTTCATCAACTATCTGGGTGTGCTGGCCAAAGAAGGCGTTTACGGGGTCAAGACGTCGCCGTACATCGTGCGCGAACAAGGCCCGCTGGTGACCGCCTGGACCTTGCTGATGTCGATGCAGACCGGTCAGCCGCTGCTGTTGTGCGATGCGGGCGAACTGACCACGGCGCGCACCGCCGCGACGACCGCCGTGGCGGTCGATGCACTCGCACCGCTCAAAGCGACTCGCCTGGCAATCATCGGCAGCGGCAAGGTCGCCCAGGCGCATTTGCGCTACGTGAAGCACCTGCGCGACTGGCAGAGCATCAGCCTGTACTCGCCAAACCTGAGCGACGACGTTGAAACCGTGGCCCTGCTGAAAAGCATCGAGCCACGCCTGACCATCGTCGACAGCCGCGAAGCCGCTGTCGTCGACGCGCAGGTGATCATGCTCTGCACCTCATCCGCCGGCCCGGTGATCGACCCGTCCAGCCTGCGCAAACCGGCGTTGATCACCTCCATCAGCACCAACGCCCCACGCGCCCACGAAGTGCCGCCACAAAGCCTCAATGACATGCAGGTATTCTGTGACTATCGTCTGACCACCCCCGGCTCGGCCGGCGAGATGCTGATTGCCGGCGAACAACATGGCTGGAATAACGATGCGATTGTCGGCGACCTGGCCGATCTGCTGAGCGAGAAAGTGCAGCGCCCTGACTACCATCGCCATGTGTTCTTCCGCTCCATCGGCCTGGGCCTGGAAGACATCGCGCTGGCCAATGCCATCTACCGCCTACAACCATAACACCCCACCCTGCGGGAGCTGGCTTGCCAGCGATGCAGACGCCACGGTCCATCATTTACACCGCGGCGATGCGATCGCCAGCAAGCCGGCTCCTACAGGGATGACCGATAACAGGAGACGTTCATGAGCCACGCAGATTTCATCATCATCGGCGGCGGGATTGCCGGCGCTTCCACCGGTTTCTGGCTGTCGCAGCACGGGCGCGTGATCGTGCTCGAACGCGAATCCCATCCGGCCTATCACTCCACCGGTCGCTCGGCGGCGCTGTACACCGCCGCTTATGGCACGCCGCAGGTTCGCGCCTTGACCCAGGCCAGCCGCGCGTTTTTCGACACGCCACCCACCGGCTTCTGCGAGCACCCGTTGCTCGCCCCGCGCGGCGAAATGACCGTGGACTTCACCGGCGACCCGGCCGAACTGAACAATCAATACCTGAGCGCCAAGGCCACGGTGCCCGAGATGCAATTGCTCAGCGCCGAAGAGGCCTGCGCCCGCCTGCCAATCCTGCGCCAGGAAAAAGTCCACGGCGCGATCTACGACCCGACCGCCAGCGACATCGACACCGACGCGCTGCACCAGGGCTATCTGCGCGGCATCCGCCGCCACAAAGGCGAAGTCCATACAGACTGCGAAGTACTGGGCCTGAGCCGCGACGCCGAAGGCGTGTGGCAGGTACAGACCCACGCCGGCACCTTCAGCGCGCCGGTCATCATCAACGCCGCTGGCGCCTGGGCCGACAAGATCGGTGAACTGGCCGGCGCCAAACCCCTGGGCCTGCAACCCAAGCGGCGCGCGGCGTTCATTTTCGCCGGCCCCGAGGGCGTGGACATTCATCACTGGCCGATGCTGGTCAGCCTCGACGAGTCCTTCTACATGAAACCCGATGCCGGGATGTTCCTCGGCTCACCGGCCAACGCCGATCCGGTAGAACCCCACGATGTGCAGCCTGAGGAGCTGGACATCGCCATGGGCATTTACCAGATCGAAGAAGCCACGACCCTGACCATCCGCCGTCCGACCCGCACCTGGGCCGGCCTGCGCAGCTTCGTCAGTGACGGCGACCTGTTGTCCGGTTTCGATCCACAGGTGCCAGGCCTGTTCTGGGTGGCGGCACAGGGCGGCTATGGCATCCAGACCTCGCCTGCCATGGGCCAGGCCAGCGCCGCCCTGGTGCGCGGTGAAGCATTGCCCGAGCCACTCACGCGCTTCGGCCTGAACGCCGCCATGCTCTCCCCTGCCCGCCTGGGCTGATCCTCACCCTCAGGTGACGCGCCGACACGATTGCGGCACACTTTCAGAGCCCCGTTTTTCGGGGCGCTGAAGCTGCCCGGAGCCCCATGTGATGAACGCCCCCGAAAAAGACCCGGCCCTGAACGACGCCTCCCTGGATAACTTCCGGGCGATTGCCGACGCCATCGCCACGTTGTTCTTTCCCCACGCCGAAGTGGTGCTGCACGACTTGCGCACGCAGAAGGTCGACTACATCGCCAACAACCTGTCGAAAAGGGAGATAGGCGACGACTCGGCGCTCGAAGACATGCTCAGCGACGATGTCACCGAACGAAATATCGGGCCGTATGAAAAGCTCAACTGGGATGGTCAGAAAATTCGCAGCCTGAGCACCGTCCTGCGCGACCGCGACGGTCATCCTGTGGCGGTGCTGTGCATCAATCTGAATATTTCGCTGTTTGAAAACGCCAAGGCGGCGCTGGACCTGTTTCTGTCGCCGACCAAACTGATTCCGCAACCGGACTCACTGTTTCGCGATGACTGGCAGGAGCGCATCAACACCTTCCTGCACAATTGGCTGCGCGAGCGGCAACTGAGCCTGAACCTGCTGACCCGCGACCACAAACGCGAACTGGTGCTGGCGCTGCACGCCGAAGGGGCCTTCAAAGGCAAAAGCGCTTCGAACTATGTGGCCAATGTGCTGAACATGGGACGGGCGACGGTGTACAAGCATTTGAAGGAATTGAAAGCCTAGCGGCTGTGTTGATTGGTCTGGCCCCATCGCCAGCAGGCTGGCTCCTACAGGGGATTTGCGGCGTACACAAAACCTGTGGGAGCTAGCCTGCTGGCGATGGCGGTAGATCAGTCGCCGTAGATGTCGGACTTGAAGTACTTATCGGAAATCTTCTGATATTCGCCATTGGCGCGAATGCCGTCGATGGCGGTGTTCAGCTCGCTGACCAACTCGGCATTACCCTTGCGCACGGCAATCCCGGCGCCCTCGCCAACATATTTCGGGTCCTTCAACTCAGGCCCGACAAACGCGTAGCCCTTACCGCGCGGCATCGACAGGAAGTCATTGAGCGGAATGGTGTCGGCAAAAATGGCGTCGAGGCGACCGGCCGCCAGGTCCATGTAGATCTCTTCGTTGTTGCTGTAACGCTTGACGTTGATACCTTCGGGCTCGAACACCTCGGTGGCATAACGGTCAGTGGTGGTGGCGCGCTGCACGCCGATCGTCTTGCCTTTGAGGCTGGCGTACTGGTCATCCACCACCGCGCCTTCCTTCATCACCAGGCGCGATGAAGTGAAGTAGTACTTGTGGCTGAAATCCACCGACTTCTTGCGGTCGTCGTTGATGGTCATGGACGACAGCGCCATGTCGATCTTCTTCACTTTCAGGGAAGGAATCAGACCGTCGAACTCGCCTTCAACCCACACACACTTGACCTTCATCTGGGCGCACAGAGCATTCCCGATGTCGTAGTCGAAACCGACGATTTCGCCTTTATCGGTTTTGGAAGCGAACGGCGGGTAAGCGGCCTCGATACCGATGCGCAAGGTTTTCTCGGCGGCAAACAGACTACTGCACGCCAACAGGCTCAGGGCCAGACCGGTGATGAGGGGAAACTTCTTCATGTTCGTTCTCTCGCGGGTTGTTGTTGGTTTGGCAAGACAGAAGAAAGAGTTGAAACAGGGAAAGCCGTTTTTGTACTTAGAATTCCATACTGGACTTTTACGTATTATTCGTCAATCAGACAAATGCAGCCCGTATCGGCCGGTGGTCGGGAGGGGAGTCAGTAAAAGTGTTGGTGGTGCGGATGACGCCATCGCGAGCAGGCTCGCCCCCACAGTGGGCCTGTGTTTGCCGTTGCAATGTGGGAGCGAGCCTGCTCGCGATGGCTTACCTGGAAACGCCGCAGAACTTACTGCTTCCAGCGATCCGCCGCCGCATGATCGCTGTCGCGCCCTTCGACCCAACGCGGGCCGTCGCTGGTGTTTTCTTTCTTCCAGAACGGTGCGCGGGTTTTCAGGTAGTCCATGACAAAGGCGCAGGCGTCGAACGCGGCCTGACGGTGCGCACTGGCGGTGCCGACAAAGACGATGGGCTCGCCCGGCTCCAGCGCGCCAATGCGATGCAGCACTTCCAGCTTGAGCAGCGGCCAGCGCTGTTCGGCCTCGCTGGCAATCCTGGCGAGGGCTTTTTCGGTCATGCCCGGATAGTGCTCGAGGAACATTCCGGCCACGTCGAGCCCGTCATTGAAGTCGCGCACGTAGCCGACAAAACTCACCACTGCGCCGACGCCGACATTGGCATCGTGCATGGCGTTGACTTCGGCTCCCGGATCGAACGCCGTGGACTGCACGCGAATCGCCATGGATCAGCCCCCGGTCACGGTCGGAAAAAACGCCACTTCGTCGCCCTCGTTCACCGGCTCGTCGAGCTGGCAGAGGTCTTCGTTGCGCGCGCACATCAGGTTCTGCTCGCTCAGCACCTCGGCGCCGTCGCGCTGGGCCAGCAATGCCCGGACGTCGTCGACAGTGGCGAAATCACCCTGAACCTGTACCGAGTCCACGCCAATCGCCTCGCGATAACGGGCAAAAAATTTCACCGTGACGTTCATGGCTGATCTGCCTGGAAATGCCCGCTCTTGCCGCCGACTTTTTCCAGCAGACGCACGCTTTCGATGGTCATACCGCGATCGACGGCCTTGCACATGTCGTAAATGGTCAGCGCTGCCACACTGGCGGCGGTCAGGGCTTCCATCTCGACGCCGGTCTGCCCGGACAGTTTGCAGCGCGCCACGATACGTACGCTGTCCTCGCCCTCGGCACTGAGCTCGACTTTCACGCCGGTCAGCATCAGCGGGTGGCACAGGGGAATCAGGTCGCTGGTTTTCTTCGCCGCTTGAATGCCGGCAATGCGCGCCACGGCGAAGACATCACCCTTGGGGTGACCGCCGCTGACGATCATCTGCAGGGTTTCGGGCAGCATGCGCACCAGCGCTTGGGCCGTCGCCTCACGGAACGTCACGGCTTTTTCGGTGACGTCGACCATGTTGGCGCGACCTTGGGAATCGAGATGAGTCAGCACGGGGTTACTCCTGATCAGGAGCGTCGATTGTAAACCTGCGGGTCAGATTTCCGCACGCACGATTATCGGCCCGTCGGGCATAAAAAAACCGGGCGGCTTTGGCGGCCGCCCGGTTTTGGTTGAACGGTTACAGATGCGATTCGGCGTATTCGGCCAGGATCGAACGTGGCACTCCTTGCAGGGTGATGTGCACCCCGTTCGGGAAGTCCTTGAAGCGTTCCGTCAGGTAGGTCAGCCCGGAGCTGGTCGCGGACAGGTAGGGGGTGTCGATCTGCGCCAGGTTACCCAGGCACACCACTTTGGAACCGGCGCCGGCACGGGTGATGATGGTTTTCATCTGGTGCGGCGTGAGGTTTTGGCACTCGTCGATCAGGATCAGACTCTGCTGGAAGCTGCGGCCCCGTATGTAGTTGAGGGATTTGAACTGCAACGGCACTTTGCTGAGGATGTAATCGACGCTGCCATGGGTGCTTTCGTCATCCATGTGCAAGGCTTCGAGGTTGTCGGTGATGGCGCCCAGCCATGGCTCCATTTTTTCCGCTTCGGTACCGGGCAGGAAGCCGATTTCCTGGTCCAGGCCCTGCACGCTACGGGTGGCAATGATCCGGCGGTAGCGCTTGCTGACCATGGTTTGCTCGATGGCTGCCGCCAGCGCCAGGATGGTTTTACCGGAGCCGGCCGCACCGGACAGGTTGACCAGGTGGATGTCTGGATCCAGCAAGGCGTAGAGCGCCAGGCTCTGATAAATGTCCCGTGGCTTCAGGCCCCAGGCTTCCTGATGCAGCAGGGGTTCCTGGTGCAGGTCCAGAATCAGCAGCTTGTCTTCTTCGATCTCCTTGATCCAGCCGACAAAGCCCTGCTCATCGATGATGAACTCGTTGATGTGCACGGCCGGCAAGTTGTCGATCAGTTGCACCTGATGCCAGGTGCGGCCATGGTCCTGACGGGTTTCGACCTTGCTCACACGGTCCCAGAAGGAACCGGTCATGTTGTGATAACCATTGGGCAGCAGCGATACGTCGTCAACCAGTTGGTCGGTGCTGTAGTCCTCGGCCGCGATCCCGCAAGCGCGGGCCTTGAGGCGCATGTTGATGTCTTTGGTGACCAGCACCACGGGCAGTTTCGGATCGCGCGCGTGCAGGTCGATCAGTTGGTTGATGATTTTGTTGTCGTTCAGATGCTCGGGCAGAATCAGGTTCGGCTCGGCACGCTTGCTCATCAGAATTGACAGCAATCCCTTCGGCCCGCTCTTGCCCCGCTGGATCGGCACACCCTGTTCGACGTCCTCGGGGGAGGCATCGCCCAGGGTCTTGTCGATCAGGCGAATGGCCTGGCGGCATTCGGCCGCGACGCTGTGATGCCCGCTCTTGAGCTTGTCGAGCTCTTCCAGCACGGTCATCGGGATGGCGACGTGGTGTTCTTCGAAATTGAGGAGCGCGTTTGGATCGTGAATCAATACATTGGTATCGAGTACATAAAGGATTGGCTGGTTGGAAGAAGAGCTACGTCCGTGATCATCCATACTCGGTCACCTTTGTGGGAGCCAGTCGACGCAATACCTTGGCGGTGCTGCGCCTCGAAGTGGCCGCCGAATCTCACCTGCGGAGATCCAAGTGACTGCAAACAAACGGGTCTTGGAAGACGCCACCTGTGTTGCAGGTTTCGGCGGTCTGTCTTCGTAATACTCCAAAACACATGACAGAAAAAAGCACTTTGACGTTTTTTTGAAGTTTATTTTTCAGAATGACCAATAGCACTTGGCGGACTGCCATCACCCCGTTAAAGTCGGAAGTCCGCCTGCATCGAAATCCCTCCCGAAATCGCCCTTTGCCCAATGTTTACGGGCTTTCGCCCTTCCCGGCGAAACGCGCTCCGGCTTTTCACCGGAACCCGTTCTGGCAGTCCTCCCAACCGATCCCGCTTTGCGCCGTTTGCGTAATCAGCCAGGGCATCGCCGTTTTCACCCCATCCTGTTTCACATTGAAATTGATCACGCCATGACGCCACAGCAGCATCAGGGTCAGCACCCGTTGCGCGCTCTGGCCGGCTTTGAGCTTGCCGGCGCCGTCCTGGGCATCGATGTCCCATAACGCCACCTGCAACCCCTGAGACTTGAAGAAGCCTTGCGCGTCGGAACGGCGCTGACCATCGGGCGGGCGAAACAGCGGCACGTAGTTCTCCGGCAATTTGCTTTTGACCAGCTCGGCGCTACGCCGCACCGAATCCTGCCAGTCCTGCCAATGGCTGTGGGAGCGGAACTCCCAACCCTGTACGCCGACGCACTGCATCGAGTAGGTCGATTGCAGGCTCGCCACCGAACGCTCGGCCAGACGCGTCTGGATATCCTTGCCGAGGACGAAGAACGTGCCGCTCATGTTCGACTTGCGCAGGTACTCGGTGACCCAGTCCGTGTTGTCCGGCAGGGCATTGGCGGCACTGTCGAAGGTCAGCAGAAACAGCCGGTCGTGCATCTCGTCGCCATTGCGCTCAAAGTCGCCGAAACGATCGACTTCGCTACTGGTTTGCGGAAACAGCGCGGCCTTGCGCAATTGCTCGTCCAGGTACTGGGCATGAAACAGGCGACTCGGTTCGGCCCACTTGATGTAGTAGCTGTCCTCGCTGATCTGGAACTTGGCGGCTTGCTCGCGCAGGGTGGGCATGTCCTCGACCAGGAAACAGAAAGACGCATCCTGGTCGCAGCTCTGCTGGGCGAAGTTGTAGCTGCTCAACAGACGCAGCCACAGGCGCTGGCGAACATGGTTGACCGACGCCATGTTGACCGTGCGCAAACCCAGGCGCTGGGCCAGTGCGGGCTCGTCCAGGGCTTCGCTGGCCAGCAGCACGCGGGCAAACATCAGGATTTCGGCGCGTGACGCGACATCGAACAGCGTCGGGTTGCCGAGTTGTTCAGGCCAGGTGCTGCGATCAAGGGTCGCCACATCACCCGGCGCCGCCATGGCCCCGAAGCTCAAGAGCCAGGCCGAAAATAGAAAAACGATGCGCAATGAGATGTCTCCATAACAAAACCCGCGCGGCACTATAGCCGATCCAGTCCAAACACTCGCAGCACCGCTCCCACAGGGTTTTGTGCAAAGCCACCGATCATCACCTATGGCCTTGATAGCTGGAGTCAACCAGGACAACCCCCTAGAATCGCCCCCACGATTAAAGGAGACGACTTCATGCTGATGGTGATTTCACCCGCCAAGACCCTCGATTACGAAACACCGCCGGCGACCCAGCGCTTTACCCAGCCGCAATACCTGGACCATTCCCAGGAGCTGATCCTGCAATTGCGCGAACTGACACCGGCGCAGATCAGCGAGCTGATGCATGTCTCCGACAAGATCGGCGGGCTCAACGCCGCGCGTTTCGGCAGCTGGACGCCCGCGTTCACCCCTGAAAACGCCAAACAGGCCTTGCTGGCGTTCAAGGGCGACGTTTATACCGGCCTCAATGCACAAACCTTCAGCGAAGCCGATTTCGATTACGCCCAGCAACACTTGCGCATGCTTTCCGGCCTGTATGGCTTGCTGCGCCCGCTGGACCTGATGCAACCGTACCGCCTGGAAATGGGCACCAAGCTGGCCAATGCCCGTGGCAAGGATCTGTATGCGTTCTGGGGCACGCGGATCAGCGAATGGTTGAACGAAGCCCTGGCTGACCAGGGTGATGACGTGCTGCTGAACCTGGCCTCCAACGAGTACTTCTCGGCGGTCAAACGCAACGCCTTGAAGGCGCGCATCATCAACACCGAGTTCAAGGACCTGAAGAACGGCCAGTACAAAATCATCAGCTTCTACGCGAAAAAGGCCCGCGGCATGATGAGTCGCTTCGTGATCGAAGAACGCATCAACGACCCGGCCGCCCTCAAACAGTTCGACGTGCAAGGCTATCGGTACAGCGCCGAGCAGTCTAAACCGGACAATCTGGTGTTCCTGCGCGATCACGCTCCAGACTGAAACGCCGGGGTGGCGCATGAGGCTCAGATCCGTCATGCGCCCCCATTGAGCCCCCACAATTCTCCCGCCACTATCGCCATTTTCATGGCGCCAAAAATACATCACTCCGATTTATAACTTTAGTTTCACTCGACTTTGATGATTTTTTTCAGTAGTGGCACTGAAAATTTTTATCGGTAGTGGCAAAAAACTATCCCTCCCAATAAATCGCCTATATATAAAGGGCGAAACGGCAAGTGCTATCAATATGAAAGCAGTGCCATCTTTCTCAATATTTCAAGAAATTTCAGAATTCGTGATCAGCGGGTCGGAACTATGTCCGAATGCACCGCTCATACCACCGGTAACGATCCTCACAATGCTTGTACGAGATAACTTACGCAGAACAGAGATCCATGTAGCAAAGTTGTCACATCAACTTGTGCTGAATAATCCCTGATTTGGGCAATACACAACGGACAGGAGATAACGTTTTATGACTATCCCCTACAAGGCCATGGCAGCGCCCCTATAAGCGTGCTCAATGGAGCACCCAAGCGCTTGATTTACGGGCTTATGGCCTGACATCGAGCGCGCAAGACGATTGCACGGACATCCTCTGAATAGAGGATTGGCTGCATAACAGGGCACGTCATAACAATAAGGCCCGATTGCGCACATCTTGAGTGCACTTATTTAGACACTCGTCATTCATATGCCAGAACACGGCATTGTTGCGCCTGTAAGCCGCACTTGCGAATGCACTATGACCGCTGAAACACCCTTAACTCCAGCCATCTAATGGCTTAATGAATACAGGCTTGATAATAGAGAGGTAATTGCGATGCGCATCAGCATATTTGGTTTGGGTTACGTCGGCGCAGTCTGTGCCGGATGCCTGTCTGCACGGGGCCATGACGTTGTCGGCGTCGATGTTGCCAAAGACAAGATCGATATGATCAATGCCGGCAAATCGCCGATCGTTGAACCGGGCCTGGGCGAACTTCTGGCGCAAGGTATCCAGACTGGCCGTCTGCGTGGCACGACCAACTTCGCCGAGGCGATTCGTGACACCGACCTGTCGATGATCTGCGTCGGCACGCCGAGCAAGAAGAACGGCGATCTGGAACTGAATTACATCGAAGCGGTGTGCCGCGAAATCGGTTTTGTCCTGCGCGACAAGAGCACCCGCCACACCATCGTGGTCCGCAGCACCGTGCTGCCAGGCACCGTGGCCAACGTGGTCATCCCGATCCTCGAAGATTGCTCCGGCAAGAAGGCCGGTGTCGATTTCGGTGTCGCCGTGAACCCTGAGTTCCTGCGCGAAAGCACCGCCATCGCCGACTACGACCAGCCGCCAATGACCGTCATCGGCGAGTTCGACAAGGCCTCGGGCGACGTTCTGCAATCGCTGTACGAAGAGCTCGACGCGCCGATCATCCGCAAGGACATCGCCGTCGCCGAGATGATCAAGTACACCTGCAACGTCTGGCACGCCACCAAGGTGACCTTCGCCAACGAGATCGGCAACATCGCCAAGGCCGTCGGCGTCGACGGCCGCGAAGTGATGGACGTGGTCTGCCAGGACAAGACCCTGAACCTGTCCCAGTACTACATGCGCCCGGGCTTTGCGTTCGGCGGCTCCTGCCTGCCCAAGGACGTTCGCGCCCTGACCTACCGCGCCAGCTCGCTGGATGTGGAAGCCCCGCTGCTCAACTCGCTGATGCGCAGTAACGAGTCCCAGGTGCAAAACGCCTTCGACATCGTCGAAAGCCACGACAAACGCAAAGTCGCCCTGCTGGGACTGAGCTTCAAGGCCGGCACCGACGACCTGCGCGAGAGTCCGCTGGTGGACCTGGCGGAAATGCTGATCGGCAAAGGTTTCGACCTGAAGATCTACGACAGCAACGTCGAATACGCCCGTGTCCACGGCGCGAACAAGGACTACATCGAGTCGAAGATCCCTCACGTCTCGTCCTTGCTCAACGCCGACTTCGACGACGTGATCAACAACTCCGACGTGATCATCCTCGGCAACCGCGACGAGAAATTCCGCACTCTGGTGCAGAACGTTCCTCACGGCAAGCAGGTGATCGACCTGGTCGGCTTCATGTCCAAGGCCACCAGCGTCAGCGGCCGCACCGAAGGCATTTGCTGGTAAGCCCCCTGTAGGAGCGAGCTGGCTCGCGATGCACCTGAGAACACCGCTGGGTATCAGATACCCAGCGTCATCGCGAGCAAGCTCGCTCCTTCAGGTTTGTACGCCTGCGTTAACCCGAGATCTAGACGGATGCAGATTATGCACAGGCTAAAGCACGGCCTACTCCAGGCCGCCGGTTGGCTGTTTTATCTAAGTTTATTGATGGGCATCGCCATGGCGTTGCCTGTGTCCACGTTCGACTCCGAGTCGAAGGACTTCATTTTCCTGATCGGTATCGTCGGCATCTGGCGCTACTCGATGGGGGCCACGCACTTTCTGCGCGGCATGCTGTTTCTGTACGTGGTCTACCCGCACCTGCGGCGCAAAGTGCGCAAGCTGGGTAAAGCGGCAGACCCGTCCCATGTATTTCTGATGGTCACCAGTTTCCGCATCGACGCCCTGACCACCGCACAGGTCTACAGCTCGGTGATTCGTGAAGCCATCGACTGCGGCCTGCCGACCACCGTGGTCTGCTCCATCGTGGAAATGTCCGATGAGCTGCTGGTGAAAAGCCTGTGGAACCGGATGAATCCACCGGCCCGGGTCAAGCTCGATTTCGTGCGCATTCCCGGCACCGGCAAACGTGATGGCCTGGCCTACGGCTTCCGCGCCATCTCCCGTCACCTGCCGGATGACCGCGCCGTAGTGGCCGTGATCGATGGCGACACCGTGCTCGCCGAGGGCGTGGTGCTCAAGACCGTGCCGTGGTTCCAGCTGTTCGGCAACGTCGGCGGCCTGACCACCAACGAGTTCTGCGAAGTGCGCGGCGGCTACATCATGAGCGAATGGCACAAGCTGCGCTTTGCCCAGCGTCACATCAACATGTGCTCGATGGCCCTGTCCAAGCGCGTGCTGACCATGACCGGCCGCATGTCGGTGTTCCGCGCCAGCGTCGTGACCAACCCGGACTTCATCGCCGACGTGGAAAGCGACTCGCTGCAACACTGGCGCCTGGGTCGTTTCAAATTCCTCACCGGTGACGACAAGTCGAGCTGGTTCAGCCTGATGCGCCTGGGCTACGACACCTTCTACGTGCCGGACGCGGCGATCCACACCGTGGAGCACCCGCCCGAGAAGAGCTTCATCAAGGCCAGCCGCAAACTGATGTTCCGCTGGTACGGCAACAACCTGCGCCAGAATTCCCGCGCCCTGGGCCTGGGGATCAAACGTCTCGGTGTGTTCACGTCCGTGGTGTTGTTCGACCAGCGCGTGTCGATGTGGACCTCGTTGCTCGGCCTGACCGTCGCCATGATCGCCAGCTTCAAGTACGGCACCGCGTTCATCCTGGTTTACCTGCTGTGGATCGGTATCACCCGCCTGATCCTGACCCTGCTGCTGTCCTGCTCCGGTCACCGGATCGGCCCGGCCTACCCGGCGATTCTCTATTACAACCAGATCGTCGGTGCGCTGGTGAAGATCTACGTGTTCTTCCGCCTCGACCAACAGTCCTGGACTCGCCAGCCCACTTCCCTGACCCGTGATCTCGCCAGCTTTCAACGTTGGTTCAACACCTGGTCGTCTCGGACCATGACCTTCTCCGCCGGCAGCATTTTCGTCGCCGTGCTGCTGATGATGGTCTGACCGCCCCCTTATTGAATTAACCAGGAAACCGCCCCTATGAATACCGCCGTCAACGCCAACGTAGTGCATGAATCCGAAGCCCAGCGCCAACACGCCCGCGTGAAAATCCCGGCCAAGCTGCGCTTCTACGGTCCCGACCGCACGCCGGTCGAAGCACGAGTGCTCGACCTCTCCGCCGGTGGCCTGGCCTTCAATGCCGGCCAGTTGCCGCTGAAGATCGGCGACGTGTACAAGGCGCGCCTGCAATTCGTGATCGACAACCTCGGCCTGGCCATGGACGTCGAGTTGCAGGTTCGCTCCTTCGATCGCCAGAGCGGTCGCACCGGTTGCCAGTTCCAGAACCTGGAACAACAAGACATCTCGACCCTGCGTCACCTGATCACCTCGCACCTGGCCGGCGACATCGTCAGCATCGGCGAAGTGCTGGCGACGCTGCAGCGCGACAACTTCACCAAGGCCCGCAAGGTCAAGGACGGCGGCCACGGCATGTCCGCGTTCGGACGCATGAAAGCCGTGACCTTCAGCCTGGGGATCTTCGTGGTTGGCCTGGCAGCGTTCGGGTTCATCTTCAAGTCGGTGTACGGCATGTACTTCGTCAGCCACGCCCAGGCCGGACTGGTCAGCGTGCCCGGCGTGAGCATCACCATGCCCCGCGACGGTACCGTGCAGAGTCTGTTGAAACCCGATGGCGTGGCCGCCAAAGGCGCGCCGCTGGCGACCTTCAGCACCAGCATGCTCGACGTGCTCAAGGGCCATCTGGAAGACGATCAACTGACACCGGCCAAGGTCGAAGAGCTGTTCGGCAAGCAAATGACCGGCACCCTCACTTCGCCGTGCGATTGCACCGTGGCCCAGCAAATGGTCGCCAACGGTCAGTACGCCAGCAAAGGCGACGTGATCTTCCAACTGGTACCGCGCAACAGCGAAGCCAACGTTGAAGCGCGTTTCTCCTATCGCCAGTTCAGCGACGTGCTGCCAGGCACCGCGGTGCGCTTCCAGATCGCCGGCGAAGACAAATCCCGCACCGGCAAGATCGTCAGCAGCACCAGCCTGAAAAGCGCCGACCTGTCGTCCGACATTCGCGTCCTGATCCAGCCGGACGAAGCCCTGGACACCACCCTCGCCGGCCGCCCGGTGGAAGTGAGCAGCGACCGTGGCCCGAACCTGAACTGGCTGATCGACAAAGCCATGGCCGCTGGTCTTTAAGCGGAGGACATGCCTGTGACCACTCCTACCTTGAACACTCCGCCGACCCTGTGGGAGCGAGCCTGCTCGCGAAAGGATCGACGCGGTTTGGCTGATGCACCGGGGCGCCTGCTTCGCGAGCAGGCTCGCTCCCACATGGGCTCACTGTGTGCCGTCGCACTGGCAGTCAGCCTCGCCGGCTGCGCCGGCCTGCCCGACCAGCGCCTGGCCAACGAAGCGCTCAAGCGTGGCGATACCGCCACCGCGGCGGCGAATTACCAGCAACTGGCCGACCTGGGCTACAGCGAGGCGCAAGTCGGCCTGGCTGACATTCAGGTCGACAGCCGTGACCCGGCGCAGATGAAACAGGCCGAGGCAACTTACCGCGCCGCCGCCAGCGTTTCGCCGCGAGCGCAAGCACGCCTGGGTCGTCTGCTGGTGGCCAAACCCGGCTCCACCGAAGCCGAACAGCACGAAGCCGAAGGCCTGTTGAAAAAAGCCGCCGCCAATGGCGAAGGCAACACATTGATCCCGTTGGCCATGCTGTACCTGCAATACCCGCACAGCTTCCCGAACATCAATGCCCAGCAGCAGATCAGCCAATGGCGCGCCGAAGGCAAACCGGAAGCGGGTCTGGCGCAGGTGCTGCTCTATCGCACCCAGGGCACTTACGACCAGCACCTGGACGAAGTGGCAACGATCTGCAAAGCCGCGTTGAACACCACCGACATCTGCTACGTCGAGCTGGCCACGGTCTATCAGAAACAGGCCAAGCCCGAACAACAGGCCGAACTGATCAAGCAACTGCAAGCGGCTCACGCTCGCGGCACGGTTTCCGCGCAACGGGTCGACAGCGTTGCCCGTGTGCTGGCGGATTCGACCCTCGGCACGCCCGATGAAAAAACCGCGCAGTCGCTGCTCGAACCCATCGCTCCGGGTTACCCGGCATCGTGGGTCACCCTCGCGCAGCTGCTCTACGACTTCCCCGAACTGGGCGACGTCGACCAGATGATGAAGTACCTGGATAACGGCCGCGCCGCCGACCAGCCGCGCGCCGAACTGTTGCTGGGCAAGCTCTACTACGAAGGCAAGAGGGTTCCGGTCGATGCCAAGGTCGCCGAAGAACACTTCCAGAAAGCCGTCGGCCGCGAAGTCGCCGCCGATTATTACCTCGGCCAGATCTACCGCCGTGGCTACCTGGGCAAGGTGTATCCACAGAAGGCCCTCGACCATCTGTTGACCGCGGCGCGCAACGGCCAGAACAGCGCCGACTTCGCCATCGCCCAATTGTTTTCCCAGGGCAAGGGCACCAAGCCTGACCCGCTCAACGCGTATGTCTTCAGCCAATTGGCCAAGGTCCAGAACACCCCCCAAGCCACCGAGCTTGCGCAAACACTCGAAGCCCAACTGCCGCCTGCGCAGCTTGCCGAGGCCCAACGCCTGTTGAAACAAGAACAGTCCGTTCGTGGTGCCTTGAGCCAGAACACGCTGCAACTGCACGCCCTGCAAGAAGACGGCGAGGAATCCCTATGAAGTTGAATCCATTCGTCAAGGCCGGTATTGGCCTGACATTCGCGCTGATCTGGTCCTGCCCGACACTGGCGGCGATCACCGAAACCAAGAACTTCGGCCTCGAAGTGAAGATCACCGGCCAGTCCGAAGACGACCGTGACCTCGGCACACAGCCCGGCGGCGACGTCAACGGCGTCGGTCTGGACCTGCGTCCCTGGGTCTATGGCGAAAGCGGCGCGTGGAGCGCCTACGCCATGGGTCAAGCCGTGACGTCCACCGACATCATTGAAACCGACACCCTGCAACAGTCCGAAGGCACCGAGAACACCAGCAACAATGATCGCCAGACCAAGAAGAACTACCTGGCGATGCGCGAGTTCTGGGTCGGCTACAGCGGCTTCACGCCCTACCCCGGCGAGATCCTGAAAGTCGGTCGCCAGCGCCTGCACAATGACGACGGACAATGGCGCGACACCAACATCGAAGCCGTGAACTGGACCTTCGACACCACCCTGTTGCGCGCCAACGCCGGCGTCGCCGAACGCTTCAGCGAATACCGCACCGACTTGAAAGAGCTGGCGCCCAAGGACAAGGATCGCCTGCACGCTTACGCCGAGGCCGAATACCAGTGGACACCAGGTCAGTGGGTCGGCATTCGCGGTCATCACACCCATGACGACGGCAAGCTCGACTATGCACAACCGGGCGTGCCCAGCGATTCACTGGACAAGAAACAGAACGGCGACATCAGCTGGATCGGCCTGCAGGCCAACAGCGACGCCTACAACTGGCGCAACACCAACACGGTCAACTACTGGGGCAGCGTCACCGGCATGAGCGGCGACCGCGACACGGTCAACCCGCTGAACGCCGATGGCACTCCACCCGCGCAAGCCAAGCACAGCGGCGACGTCAACGGCTGGGCCACCGATCTGGGCGTGCGCCTGCGCCTCGATCCGCAATGGCAAGTCGGTGCGGCCTACGCCCGGGCCAGCGCCGATTACGAACAGAACGGCCTGGAAAGCAACCGCTCGAACTACACCGGCACCCGCTCGCGGGTCCACCGTTTCGGCGAGGCCTTCCGTGGCGAAATGAACAACCTGCAAACCGCCACGCTGTTCGGTTCGTGGATGCTCAACGACGAGTACGACGCCAGCCTGATCTACCACAAGTTCTGGCGTGTCGACGGCAACAAGCCGGTCGGCAGCAACGGCATCGATGCGGTGCAGAACAACACCGACGACGTCACCGGCGCGGTGCTCTCCACCACCTCCCTGCCGCTGAACGATGGCGAAAAAGACATGGGTCAGGAAATGGACCTGGTGGTCACCAAGTACTTCAAGCAGGGCCTGTTGCCAGCGGCACTGAGCCAGAAGATCGATGAGCCTTCGGCCCTGGTGCGTTTCCGTGGCGGCGTGTTCAAGCCCGGCGATGCCTACGGTAGCCAGGTTGATTCGTACATGCACCGCGCGTTCATCGACGTGATCTGGCGCTTCTGATGCACACCGCGAAGGGAGTTCCCCAGATGAATCATCAAGCCCGAAAAGGCTCGATCAGCCTGTTGGCCGGCGCATTGCTGCTGGCCAGTGCGACTGGGTTCGCCAATGCAGAGTCGGCCAGTGTGGAGCCGGCAGCCAAGCCGGCCACCATGGCCAAGGAACTGCAACAAGCCAAGACCTACACCGTCAGCAGCGCACCGACCGCGCCGCTGGAACTGGCCACGCCGAAATTGCCGGACATTTCCGGCTACACCGCCGAAGCCGTCGCCGCGAAAATCGTGCGCAGCAAGGCCGGCAAGATCAGCGTGCGCCGGATGATGCAGGAAGACGCCCTGAAGGACTTCATCGGCGGTGACAACAAGATGGCCGAATGGGTGGTGCGTCAGCACGGCATCCCGCAAGCGATCTTCGTCGACGACGGCTACATGAACCTCAAGGACGTGGCGAAAAAACTGCCCAAGTACGTCATCGAAACCGCGCCGGGTGTGTTCCTGGCGAAACTGCCGATCGTGGTCGGTCACCACGGCATCCTGGAAATCGACAAGCAGACCCAGGAGCTGCGCCTGTCCCAGGAGGCCGGTTCGTTCCTGGTCAACGACGGCCAGTTGTTCGTGCGTGATACCAAAATCACTGGCTGGCGCGAGAAGGACAACGGCCCGGCGACGTTCACTTCGCCGAAGGAATTCCGTCCGTTCCTGCTGTCCTGGGGCGGCACCGAGACCTACATCGCCAACAGCAAGATCGCCAGTTTCGGTTATGCCAACAGTAAGTCCTACGGCGTGAGTATTTCCCAGTACACGCCGAACATGGCCAAGGTGCTCAAGCGTCCCGAACCGACGGGCTGGATCGTCGGCTCCGAGTTCTCGGACATGTGGTACGGCTTCTACTGCTACGAGACCCGCGACTTCGTGGTCAAGGGCAACACCTACAAAGACAACATCGTCTACGGCATCGACCCGCACGACCGATCCCACGGCCTGATCATCGCCGACAACACGGTGTACGGGACCAAGAAGAAGCACGGGATCATTATTTCCCGTGAGGTCAACGACAGCTTCATCTTCAACAACCGCAGCTACGACAACCACCTCTCGGGGCTGGTGATCGACCGTAACAGCGTGAACAACCTGATCGCCCACAACGAGATCTACCAGAACCACACCGACGGCATCACCCTCTACGAGAGTGCCGACAACCTGTTGTGGGGCAACAAGGTCATCAGCAACCGGCGCCACGGCATCCGCATTCGTAACAGCGTGAACATCCGCCTCTACGAAAACATCGCCATGGCCAACGGCCTGACCGGCGTCTATGGCCACATCAAGGACCTGACCAACACCGACCGCGACATCAAGCTCGACCCGTTCGACGCCCAGGTGTCGCTGATCGTGGTCGGCGGTGAACTGGCGGGCAATGGCAGCGGGCCGCTGTCCATCGACTCGCCGCTGAGCGTCGAGTTGTACCGCGTGTCCATGCTCGCACCGACCAAATCCAGCGGCATCAGCTTCTCGGGGATTCTCGGCGAGCGCCAGGATGAAATTCTCGACCTGCTGGTGCGCCAGCAGAAAGCCGTGCTGATCGACCCTGTCGAACGCCAGACCGAAATGCAGGACTGAGGATAATTTTATGCACCCACACTTGATCAAATTACTCAGCCTGTCGGGCCTGACACTCGGGATTCTGGCGGCCGCCAGCGGTGCCCGTGCCGACGAAGTCAAGGCGCCCGTTTTCACCGCCGAACCGTGCTGCAGCCTGTGCCCGGCTGCCCACGACGCGAAGAACTACACCACGCGCTATCAGCAGAACTTCACCACGCTGGTACAGGCCCAGGGCGACTGGTTGTTCCGTACCCAGGAAGACCTGCGCACCGAATTCGACACCACGCCCGCCGGCTACAAACGCATGAAGCAACTGCACGATGCGTTCAAGAGCAAAGGCGTGGAACTGGTGGTCGTCTACCAGCCGACCCGTGGCCTGGTGAACCGCAACAAATTGAACCCGGCGGAAAAAGCCAGCTTCGATTTCGACAAGGCACTGAGAAACTACAAGACCATGCTCGGCCGTTTCGCCGCCATGGGCTACGTGGTGCCGGACCTGTCGCCACTGACCAACGAATCGTTGCCCGACACCCTGCCCGCCCACGACTTCTACTTCCGTGGCGACCAGCACTGGACGCCGTACGGTGCCCAGCGCACGGCGAAAATCGTCGCCGAGAAAATCAAGCAATTGCCTGAGTACGCCGACATTCCCAAGCGTGAGTTCGAGACCCATAAGTCGGGTCGCATGGGCAAGACCGGAACATTGCACAACATGGCCGGTCAACTCTGTGGCACCAGCTACGCGATCCAGTACATGGATCAGTTCACCACCGAGCCCAAAGGCGAAGCGGGCGATGGCGATCTGTTCGGCGACTCGGGTAACCCGCAGATCACCCTGGTCGGCACCAGTCACAGTGGCAAGAACTACAACTTCGCCGGTTTCCTCGAAGAGGCCATCGGCGCCGACATTCTCAACGTGGCCTTCCCCGGCGGCGGCCTGGAAGGTTCGATGCTGCAGTACCTGGGCAGCGAAGAGTTCCAGAAGAACCCGCCGAAAATTCTCATCTGGGAATTCTCGCCGCTGTATCGCCTCGACCAGGAAACCATCTACCGCCAGATGATGGCGCTGCTGGATAACGGTTGCGAAGGCAAGGAAGCGCAGATGTCCGGCAGCACCACCCTGAAGCCGGGCAAGAACGAACTGATGGTCAACAGCAAAAACCTGAACCTGCAAAACAGCAGTCATCAGGTCGATATCCGCTTCGCCGACACCTCGGTGAAAACCCTGCAAGCCACCCTCTGGTACATGAACGGGCGCCACGAGGACATCAAGATCGACAAACCGGAAACCTCCGACACTGACGGGCGTTTCGCCTTCGAGTTGCGCACGGACGAAGACTGGGCCTCGCAGAACCTGCTGGCCGTCGAAATCCAGGGTCCTGAAAAAACGGATGCCGCGCCACAGAAAGTCGAAGCGAAAATCTGCAAACGCAACGTATTCCCGAGCGCTGAGCAACGTACCGCTCAGGCCGGGCAATGAGGTCTGCCATGCGAAATCCGAAACTGAAAAGCCTGTTGGCACCCACGCTTTTGAGCCTGGCGATGTTCGCCGGCGCTACTCAGGCTGCGGCGCCATTGCGCCCGCCCCAGGGCTATTTCGCACCGATCGAAAAACTCAAGACCGGCGACAAGGGCGAAGGCTGCGAAGCGATGCCGACGCCGTACACCGGTTCGCTGCAGTTTCGCAGCAAGTACGAAGGTTCGGACAAGGCCCGCGCCACGTTGAACGTGCAATCGGAAAAAGCTTTCCGCGACAGCACCGCCGACATCACCAAACTGGAGCGCGGCACCAGCAAACGGGTGATGCAGTTCATGCGTGACGGTCGTCCGGAACAGCTGGAATGCACACTCAACTGGCTGACGGCCTGGGCCAAGGCCGATGCGTTGATGTCCAAGGACTTCAACCATACCGGCAAGTCGATGCGCAAATGGGCGCTGGGCAGCATGGCGTCCGCCTACATTCGCCTGAAGTTTTCCGACTCCCATCCGCTGGCCAACCATCAGCAGGAGTCGCAGCTGATCGAAGCCTGGTTCAGCAAGATGGCCGATCAGGTGGTCAGCGACTGGGACAACCTGCCGCTGGACAAAACCAACAACCACTCGTACTGGGCCGCCTGGTCGGTGATGGCCACCTCCATCGCCACCAACCGCCGCGACCTGTTCGATTGGGCGGTCAAGGAATACAAGGTCGGCGCCAACCAGGTCGACGCCGACGGCTTCCTGCCCAACGAACTCAAGCGCCAGCAACGGGCGCTGGCGTACCACAACTACGCCCTGCCGCCGCTGGCGATGATCGCCAGTTTCGCCCAGGTCAACGGTGTGGATTTGCGCCAGGAAAACAACGGCGCGCTCAAACGCCTGGCTGATCGCGTCCTCGCCGGGGTGAAAGACCCGGACGCATTCGAGAAAAAGAACGGCAAGGAACAGGACATGACCGACTTGAAAGAGGACATGAAATTCGCCTGGCTCGAACCGTTCTGCACCCTCTACACCTGCACGCCCGATGTGCTGGAGAAAAAGCACGGCATGCAACCGTTCAAGACCTTCCGCCTCGGCGGCGACCTGACCAGGGTCTATGACCCGGCCAATGAGAAGGGCAAAGGCTCTTAGGCAAACCCAAAACCCTGTGGGAGCGAGCCTGCTCGCGATAGCGGTCTGACATTCAGCATTGATGTCGACTGACACTCCCTCATCGCGAGCAAGCTCGCTCCCACAGGGTTAGTTGTCAGCTGTGAAATGTGAGTTATGCCCCCCATTTTCATGGGGGGTTTGGGGGGGCCGTTGGCCCTTGAATGTTGGTTCAAACAAGGAGAGATCGGGATGGTTTTTTCGTCCAACGTGTTCCTGTTTTTGTTCTTGCCGATCTTTCTCGGCTTGTACTACCTGAGCGGGCAACGCTATCGCAACTTGCTGCTGCTGATCGCCAGCTACGTGTTCTACGCCTGGTGGCGGGTGGACTTCCTCGCGCTGTTCGCCGCAGTCACGCTGTGGAACTACTGGATCGGCCTGAAAGTCGGCGCCGCCGGCGTGCGGACCCAACCGGCGCAGCGCTGGCTGTTGCTCGGCGTGGCCGTTGACCTGTGCATCCTCGGCTACTTCAAATACGCCAACTTCGGCGTCGACAGCATCAACGCGATGATGACGTCGGTGGGCCTGGAGCCGTTCATCCTGACCCACGTGCTGTTGCCGATCGGGATCTCGTTCTACATCTTCGAGTCCATCAGCTACATCATCGACGTCTACCGTGGCGACACCCCGGCAACCCGCAACCTGATCGACTTCGCGGCATTCGTGGCGATCTTCCCGCACCTGATCGCCGGCCCCGTGTTGCGCTTCCGTGACCTGGCCGATCAGTTCAACAACCGCACCCACACCCTCGACAAATTCTCCGAGGGCTGCACGCGCTTCATGCAGGGTTTCATCAAGAAGGTGTTCATCGCCGACACCCTCGCGGTGGTGGCTGACCATTGCTTCGCCCTGCAAAACCCGACCACCGGTGATGCCTGGCTCGGCGCGCTGGCCTACACCGCGCAACTGTATTTCGATTTCTCCGGCTACAGCGACATGGCCATCGGCCTGGGCTTGATGATGGGTTTCCGCTTCATGGAAAACTTCAAGCAGCCTTACGTCAGCCAGTCGATCACCGAGTTCTGGCGGCGCTGGCACATCAGCCTGTCGACCTGGCTGCGCGACTACCTGTACATCACCCTGGGCGGCAACCGCAAAGGCACGTTGATGACCTATCGCAACCTGTTCCTGACCATGCTGCTCGGTGGTCTGTGGCACGGCGCGAACATCACCTACATCGTCTGGGGCGCGTGGCACGGCATGTGGCTGGCGATTGAAAAAGCCATTGGCCTGAACACTTCGCCACGCAGTTTCAACCCGATCCGCTGGGCACTGACTTTCCTGCTGGTGGTGATGGGCTGGGTGATTTTCCGTGCGGAAAACCTGCACGTCGCCGGCCGCATGTACGGCGCGATGTTCAGCTTCGGCGACTGGTCGCTGTCGGAACTCAACCAGGCCAGCCTCACCGGCCTGCAAGTGGCAACGCTGATCGTGGCGTACGTGACCCTGGCGTTCTTCGGCCTGCGCGACTTCTACACCAACCAGCCACCGGTCAAGACCAAGCCTGCGGTGAACGTCGACAGCGACGGCCCGGCCGCCGCCGAACCAGGCCTGATCAAGGCCGCGCCTGGGGATAACCCGGCGAGCATCCATCAGCCTGGCTACACCGTCGGCGTCGACGCCCAGGTGCAACCGGCCTACTGGACCGCTGACTGGTCGCGCTACGTGATGCGCGCGCTGGTACTGCTGCTGTTCATCGCCTCGATTCTCAAACTCTCGGCACAAAGCTTCTCGCCGTTCCTTTACTTCCAGTTCTGAGGGATCTGACCATGACCCGCTCATTACGCATCTTCTACATCGCCCTGTTCCTGGTGACCCTGTTGGCCCTGGGCCTGTGGTCCACGCGCAGCTTCTTCGGTTTCAGCACCAACGCCGACGCCACGGTACTGAACGGTCGCTGGACCAAGGCGGTAGAGACGCACTACGACGAAGAGTTTCCGATCAAGCGCCTGGGCACCAACCTCTGGGCGGCGCTGGACTTCAAGCTGTTCAACGAAGGTCGTCCGGGTGTGGTGCTCGGTCGCGACCAGTGGCTGTACAGCGATGAAGAATTCCACCCGATCGTCAACGAAGAGCTGAACCTGCAAGGCAACTACGCGCTGGTCGAAGGCGTGCGCCAGACCCTGAAAGCCAAAGGTGTGCAGCTGGTGATGGCAGTGGTGCCAGCCAAGGTGCGCCTCTACCCGGAACACCTCGGTGAGGTGAAACCGGCGAGCATCCACACCAACCTCTACAAGGACTTCCACCAGCGCCTGGCGGCCGACCGGATTCCGGCACCTGACTTGTTGGGCCCGCTGCTGGCGGCCAAACGTGACGGCAAGCAAGTGTTCCTGCGCACCGACACCCACTGGACCCCGGAAGGCGCCGAAATCGCGGCAAACAAGCTGGCCAGGACCATTGCCGACAAGTTCCCGCTGAGCGGCGAGCCGCAGAACTTCGTCACCGAGCCAGCGGAGAAAGTCACGCACAAGGGCGATCTGCGTCTGTTCCTGCCGCTGGACCCGCTGTTCGAAAACCTGATGCCGGCGCAAGAGCCTTTGCAGAAGCGCAACACCGTCGCCGCTTCCGACCAGCCAGCCGGTGACGACGCCCTGTTCGCCAACACCGAAGTGCCGGTGGCACTGATCGGCACCAGCTACAGCGCCAACCCCAACTGGAACTTCGTGGGCGCGCTGAAACAAGCGTTGCGCAGCGACGTGGTCAATTACGCCGAGGACGGCCACGGCCCGATCCTGCCGATGCTCAGCTACCTCAAAAGCGACGCTTTCAAGAACAGCCCGCCACAAGTGCTGATCTGGGAATTTCCCGAACGATATCTGCCTGTGAACAACGAAATCGGCGACGCCGACCCGCAGTGGGTCGCAGAGCTTAAACAAGCCGGCGCGCGCCAACAAAACGTAGCAATCAACACTAAATCCGAGACGCCCGACCGGGCGCAAAACTGAAAGAGAGGTACACCATGACTTTCACTACTACTCCTCGCCGTCTCGCTAAGACTTTTGCTCTTGTCGCTGGCATGAGCGTTCTGTCGATGCACGCTTTCGCCGGTGGCGACGCCGCACTCTACGGCCCGACCGCACCGAAAGGCTCGACCTTCGTACGGATCTACAACGCCAGCAATGCCGAAGTCAGCGCCACCGTCGGCAGCACCCACCTGAGCGATGTCGCACCGCTGTCCAGCAGTGACTTCAGCTTCATGCCGGGCGGTGACTACAGCGCCAAGGTCGGCAGCCAGAGCCTGCCGGTGAAACTGGCCGGCGATCACTATTACACCCTGGTCAACAACGCCAGTGGCGCACCGCAACTGATCGAAGAGCCGCCGTTCAAGAACAAGCAAAAATCCCTGGTACGGGTGCAGAACCTCAGCGACAAGGCACTGACCCTGAAGACCGCCGACGGCAAGACCGACGTGGTGCCCAACGTTGCGCCCAAAGGTCGTGGCGAACGTGAAATCAACCCGGTGAAAGTCAGCCTGGCACTGTATGACGGCGCCACCAAAGTCGGCGACGTGAAACCGGTTGCCCTGGAACGCGGTGAGGCCGCCGTGCTGTACGTCACCGGCAATGGCAGCAGCCTGTCGCCGGTCTGGGTGAAACGCCCGGTATCGACGCGCTAATACATTTTTCCGGCTGACCAGGAACCCTGTAGGAGCGAGCCTGCTCGCGATGAACTCAAGAACAACGCATTCATCCAGACAGCACGCGTTTTCGTTGACGTCCATCGCGAGCAAGGCTCGCTCCTACAAGGGATCGAGGTGTCAGCCGGGACACGGAACAAGAACAAGAGTGAAACGACACAGCGTTCGTAGCTCTAACCAAACGATTTTCAAGGAGTAACAACATGATTCCGGTGATCTTGTCAGGTGGTAGCGGCTCACGTCTTTGGCCGCTTTCCCGTAAGCAATTCCCCAAACAGTTCCTGGCCCTGACCGGCGAGCACACGCTGTTCCAGCAAACCCTGGAGCGCCTGGTGTTCGAAGGCATGGACACGCCGATCGTGGTCTGCAACAAGGACCACCGTTTCATCGTCAACGAGCAACTGACCGCGCGCAAACTGGAAACCCAGCGCATCCTGATGGAACCGTTCGGTCGCAACACTGCGCCGGCCGTGGCCCTGACTGCGATGATGCTGGTCAATGAAGGCCGCGACGAGTTGATGCTGGTGCTGCCGGCGGACCATGTACTGGAAGACCAGAAAGCCCTGCAACGCGCCCTGGCGCTGGCCACGGTCGCCGCCGAAAACGGCGAAATGGTGCTGTTCGGCGTGCCGGCCACCAAACCGGAAACCGGCTACGGCTACATCAAGTCAACCAACGACTCGCTGCTGCCAGAAGGCGTCAGCCGCGTCTCGCACTTCGTCGAAAAACCCGACGTGAAACGCGCCACCGAGTTCGTCCAGTCCGGCGGTTATTTCTGGAACAGCGGCATGTTCCTGTTCCGCGCCAGCCGTTTCCTCGAAGAGCTGAAAAAGCACGATCCGGACATCTACGACACCTGCCTGCTGACCCTGGAACGCAGCAAGCAGGATGCCGACGCTGTCGACATCGACGCCGCCACCTTCGCCTGCTGCCCGGACAACTCCATCGACTACTCGGTGATGGAAAAAACCCAGCGCGCCTGCGTCGTACCGTTGACCGCAGGCTGGAGCGATGTCGGCTGCTGGTCGTCGTTGTGGGAAGTGAACGAAAAGGACGCCAACGGCAACGTCACCAAAGGCGACGTGGTCATCCAGGACAGCCGCAACTGCATGATCCACGGCAACGGCAAACTGGTGTCGGTGATCGGCCTGGAAAACATCGTGGTCGTCGAAACCAAGGACGCCATGATGATCGCCCACAAGGACAAGGTCCAAGGCGTGAAACAGATGGTCAACACCCTCAACGAACAGGGTCGCAGCGAAACCCAGAACCACTGCGAGGTCTATCGTCCGTGGGGCTCCTACGACTCGGTGGACATGGGCGGTCGGTTCCAGGTCAAGCACATCTCGGTCAAGCCGGGCGCGTGCCTGTCGCTGCAAATGCACCACCACCGCGCCGAGCACTGGATCGTGGTCAGCGGCACCGCTGAAGTGACTTGCGACGAGAACGTGTTCCTGCTCACCGAGAACCAGTCGACCTACATTCCGATTGCCTCGGTTCACCGTCTGCGCAACCCGGGCAAGATTCCACTGGAGATCATCGAAGTGCAATCGGGCAGTTATCTGGGCGAAGACGATATCGAGCGGTTTGAAGATATCTACGGTCGCTCCACCCCGATCGAGCGTGGCGTGTCGGTGAAGACCATCGCGCAATAAGCATTTGCTGACTTAAGCCCCCGACCGGCTCGCTGCGTTCCCTATCCGCAGCGGGTTGGGCGGGGGCTTTTTTTTGGTTCTTCACGGATTACCGGGAAAGACGCTCTTGATCTTCATGAAAAAGAATTCGCTATCCCGGTAACCGTACGCCA